>JBDNHG010000096.1:0-8877 GCA_041688925.1 Acidimicrobiales bacterium
AACAACCCCCGCACCGGCCGTCAGCCACTGCACGTCACCTTGACCAAATCGGGCACGCGCACCGAGTGAATCAGAGTGATCGCACCACCCGCTCCGCACATAGGTCACGGTCTCGAAGCCTCGGTGTGGATGTTGCGGAAAGCCAGGAACGGTGCTGCCGTGATACATGTTCCAGCCGTCGATACCGGCAAAGTCGTTGCCGATACTGCGCCCGCCAAACGAGGCGTCGGGGCCCAGCTGCCCATTGCCTGCTGGGTAGTCATCGCGATGATGGGCGCAGAACAGGAACGGATCGAGGGTCGGCCATTGGGTCCCCAGCGGGACGGTTTGCAGTACGGGTGACGTCACCTCCCCAGCGTAGGACCACCCGGTGATGGGCCGGCCGCCCGCCCTGCCACCGACGAGAACCGCGTCATGAACCGAAGAGAACAGCGGTCCCGACGTTCGTGCGTGTCAAGCGCGCCAGATGTGTACGCTCGGCGACAGCTTTTCGCCGCTATGGCTTGAATGCTCGAAGAACTCGCCAGCACACTCGGTGGAGACACATTGGGCCAGTTGGCTGGCGTCCTCGGCGGCAACCAGTGGGCGCTCCAGCAGGCCAATCGCGACGGCGAAGGCATCCTCGGTCACGTCTTTGGCCAGTCGCGCCCTCGAGTCGAGCAACAGGTGCAGGCCGCCAGCGGCCTCAGCTCATCGATGGTCACCAAGCTGCTTCCGCTGCTCGCCCCGATCGTGCTCGGCTATCTCGGAAAGCTTCTCCAAGGCTGATTCCCTCCCCTGCAGAGGGGACGAACTGTGCCCGAGTAGTCACTCTGGGTATGTTTTTTGCTCACTTGGCGTGTTTTTTCTTGCACGCGCTGTGATTAATGGCACACTGTGGTTCGCCAGACCAACTAGCACCAATCCGAGGGGCGCTATGAATACGGTCACAGACCTAACTGAGTTATCGCCGCGCGTCGTTTTCGATCGAGCAGAGATCGATCGGCTGCGCTGGTTTCAGACAAACCGATACTTTGAATCGGGCTTGCTCGACGATCTCCCGACATGCCTGCCCGATGACCCGCATGTTGATGAAAGCACCTATTTCGGTCTGTATCGCGGAACCGAAATCCATGCCACGGCCCGCATTGTTCACGCCACGAGCAGCCTTCCGGTGCTTGAACATCACGTGCTTTATCCCCAAGATGCCGAGGAACTCCAGGCGTTACACGGCACCGTCGCCGAGATCTCTCGCCTCGCTGTTGGCCGCTCGACGCCACACTTTCGTGCGCTTGCGCTATTGAGTCGCGAGTTTCTTCGGTTTGGCCTGCGAAATCAGCATGCGACCGTGCTGATTGCGTCTGTTGAGAAGCCGCTCATTCGCATCTTGAACCGCCTGCTCGGTGTGCCGCTGCAAATCATCGGCCCCACACTCGAGGACTATGGGACGATGAATGGCGAGTCTGTGCCAATCAAGATCGACACGGTCAAGTGCCTAGACAACTTCCGTACGCAACAGTCGCGCCGATGGAAGTTCTTCATGGACGGCCTGGTTATCGATCTCACCAATGGCGCTACCAGCGGCACCGAAGCCGAACCACTCGACGCTGCGCGGGTTGCAAACTGACGAATTAGCCGTCGACAAACGTCGTCTGCATCTGCCCAAGACCCTCGATCTCTGAGGTGATGGTCCAACCCGGTTCGATGAACATACGCGGTCGACGACCAACGCCGACACCATCGGGCGTGCCGGTGAAGATCACGTCACCAGGTAAGAGTTCGATTCGTGCCGACAGGTACTCGACCAACGTAGGTACGTCAAAGATCAGGCTCGACGTGCGCGACTGTTGCAGTACCTCTTCGTCGCGTCGACAGCTGATGGCGAGGTCCATCGGGTCGGGAACGTCATCGAGTGTTGTCAGCCATGGCCCGATGGGCGAGAAATTGCGCAGGCTCTTGGCCAAACTGAATTGAGCCGGGCTGCTCGCCATCTGAAGTCGGCGCTCACTGATGTCTTGCCCAATGCAGTAGCCCGCCAAGTGGCTGAAGGCATCTGCTGCAGGTATGTCTCGTCCGCCGTGTCCAACGACGGCGACCAACTCGACCTCCCAGTCAACGGTGTCTGCCGGCAGAGATACGACCGCACCTGGCCCGGCAAGCGACGAGGTCCACTTGGTGAAAACCATTGGCTGCGTGGGCACTTCGAGGCCGGTCTCTTCGGCATGGTCGGCGTAGTTCAGACCAATGGCAAAGACCTGTACGGGTCGTGTGACGGGCGGGCCCAATCGATCGAGTTCACCAAGTAGCGCGGTGGTCGAGAGGTTCGGGTCGAGCGATGGCGTAGCCCGATCGAACCAGGCGCGCACCTCGTCGAGGACCGGAATGACGTCGTCGACCAGCGAGGAGAATTCACCCGCTGCGGCCGATTCGAGATCGATTCCTCCGTCGGCGGCGACGATGCACGCACGCCCTTCTACGTTTGCCAGCTTCATGTTTGCCTCGAGTGAGATTGGCCCAAGAGGTCCTCAGGCAAGCACTTCCTTGGAAATGATCGTCTTCATGATCTCAGATGTGCCGCCATAAATGGTGCACACCCGCGCATCGACCCACGCTCGGGAGATCGGATACTCGGCCATGTAGCCGTAACCGCCGAACAGCTGCAAGCATCGGTCGGTCACCCGGTTCTGCAATTGTGAGCCCCACAACTTGGCCATCGCAGCGTCACCTGGAGTCAGCTCATTTCGGTTCAGCTTCAGTAGACACTGGTTCATGAACGGCTCGGTCACGGCGATCTCGGTCGCAAGTTGGGCGAGCTCGAACTTCGTATTCTGGAACTTCGCGAGCGGTTGACCGAACGCGGTGCGCTCTTTGACATAGCCGATGGTCCAGCCAAGTGCCGCTTGAGCGACATACATGCCGTAGATCCCGATCGACAATCGTTCCTGCGCGAGGTTGAACCCCAGATAGTCGAATGCTCGTCCTTCTTCGCCCAGCAGGTTGGCCACCGGTACCCGCACGTCGCTGAAGAACAGTTCGGCGGTGTCGGCTGAGTGCTGCCCGACCTTGTCGAGATTGCGCCCTCGTTCGAAACCTGCCATGTCGCGCTCGACAACGAGCAGCGACATGCCGCCGTGGCCCCCATCGGTGTCGGTTTTGGCAACGACGATCACCAGGTCTGAGTTGATGCCGTTGGTGATGAATGTCTTGGCGCCGTTGAGCACATACTCGTCGCCGTCTTGCACAGCACTTGTCGCCACCGAGGCAAGGTCTGAGCCGGTGCCTGGTTCGGTCATGGCGATCGCAGTTATGAGCTGGCCCGAGGCAATGCCGGGCAGCCAGCGCTGCGCCTGCTCTTCGTTGCAGTATTCGACGAAGTACGGCGTCGTGATGTCGTTGTGCAGTGTCAGGCCGAGGCCGCCCCCGCCAGCATTAGCCGCTGCCAACTCGGCGGCGATTATGGCATTGAACCTGAAGTCGTCGCTTCCGCCACCGCCGTACTGTTCGGCGATGGCCATGCCCACGAAGCCGTGCTCGCCAGCCTTGGCGTAGACGCTGCGATCCATGATGCCGGCGCGCTCCCACTCGTCGACGTGTGGCGTTATCTCTGCCGCGACAAACGAGCGGAAGCTCTGCCGGAACAGGTCATGGGTGTCGTCGAAGACGGGCTCAGTCATCCTCTAAGCGTACGCGGACGGCGAGAGCAACGGAAGTCGAGTCAGGGAACCGACGGATAGGTCAGGCCGGCGAGCTGCTGCACGATGCGAACAACCTGGTAGCTGTAGCCCGCCTCGTTGTCGTACCAGACGTAGAGCACACAACGTTTGCCGTTCACGATCGTTGCCTTTGAGTCGACGACGCCGGCTCGGTCAGAGCCGACAAGATCGCTCGAAACGACCTCATCAGACGACGTGTAGTCGATCTGCTCGCGCAGCGGCGAGTCGACCGACAGCCCTCGCAGATACGCGTTGATCTCGTCTCGGTCGCCTTCGGTGCCCAGTTCTAAGTTGAGGATCGCAAGCGAAACGTTCGGGGTCGGCACGCGAATGGCGTTTCCGGTCAGCCGTCCGGCCAGCTCTGGCAACGCCTTGGCAACCGCTGTAGCAGCACCAGTCTCGGTGATCACCAAGTTGAGCGGAGCGCTTCGACCTCGGCGCGCCTTCTTGTGATAGTTGTCGGTCAGGTTCTGGTCATTGGTGTAGGCGTGCACGGTTTCGAGGTGGCCGCTGACGACCTCGTATTTGTCATGCATTGCCTTGAGGACCGGCACGATTGCATTGGTCGTGCACGACGCTGCGCTGACAGCCCGGTCTTCGGGGCCAATCTCCGCGTCGTTGACCCCGTAGATGATGTTCTTGACTCCGCCCTTGCCCGGTGCCGTCAGAAGTACCCGCTTCACTCCCTTTGACGCGAGGTGTTGACCCAGGCCTTCCTCGTCGCGCCAGATACCGGTGTTGTCGATGACTATGGCGTTGTCGATGCCATAGGCCGTGTAGTCGACCTCGCCAGGGCCATTCGCATAGATCAGCTGAATCGCATTGCCATTTGCGATGATCTGGCTGTTCTCGCAGTCGGCCTTGATCGTGCCGGTGAACGGTCCGTGAACCGAATCGCGGCGCAACAGGCTGGCTCGTTTTTCGGCGTCATCGGGGCCGCCAGGGCGCAACACGATGCCACGAAGCCGAAGCTTCTCGCCACTGCCCGTGCGTTCGATCAGGATGCGAGCGAGCAGACGACCGATTCTGCCGAACCCGTAGAGCACGACGTCAGTCGGCTCGTTGAGCAACCGGCCCGACCCCGAAAGTATTGGGGCGAGCGCCTCGTCGAGATACTCATCGATCGACCGACCAGCACCATGCTCGGCATAGCCGTTGGTGAGCTTTCCGAGATCGACCCGGGCCGAATCGAGCGGACGTGCGGCCATTGCTTGGAGCACCGCATGGCTCTCGACAATCGACAGCTCATTATCGGTGATCTGACGTGCGTACCGATGCGCCTTGATAATGCTGGTCGCTGACTGGCGCACCAGCGGTCGCCCGTAGATCGACACGACGACGTCGCGATCTCGGTAGAGCGAGCCGACCATCGGCACCATTGCTTCGGCGAGTTGTTCGCCTTGCAGCCAGGTGCTGAGCACCTCGTCGGAGGATGAATTCATTCGGGATCAACGCCTTTGTTGGGGCCCTGGGGACGCCAACATCTTAGAGAGTCGCCATCACCCATGGTTTACATTCGATGCGTATACACCGTTTGTTGGTTGTTCTTGGCCGGTTCGGCACGGCGCGATAACGCCCCGATTCCCCAATTCGGCTCCCCAGGCCGTAGTTTGTGCGACGAACGAGTCGCAGTAAGAGTGAACGAGGAGCCACCATGGCAGCGCTGACCGAGTCCGTATCAATCGAGAACGAGGGCGCCGTAGCCGTCATCACGATAAACAACCCGCCGGTGAACGCTTTGAGCCACCATGTGCGCACCGGAATCGTCGATGGTATGGAGGCTGCGCTCGCCGATGACAGCGTCACCTCGATCGTGTTGATCTGCGACGGACGCACCTTTATTGCTGGGGCCGATATCACCGAATTCGGTGGCGCATCCCAGGGCAAGTCGTTGCAAGATGCACAGGCCGCCATGGAGAATTCGACCAAGCCGGTTGTTGCCGCGATTCACGGCACCGCACTTGGTGGTGGCCTCGAGACCGCCATGGCAGCTCACTATCGGGTCGGTGTCGCATCGGCCAAGTTCGGACTTCCCGAAGTGAAGCTCGGTCTGCTTCCCGGCGCCGGAGGCACACAACGTTTGCCTCGGGTCACCGGTGTGACCAAGGCGCTGCAGATGATGACGTCGGGCGATCCGATCGGCGCCGACGAAGCACTCGAGTGTGGTCTCATCAATAAGATCGTCGATGACCTGCGGGCCGGCGCAATTGCGTTTGCCCAGCGAGCAGTTGACGAAGAGATGCCCCTCGTCCGCATTCGCGACTTCGACGAGAAGCTGGTCGAGGCCCGCGACAATCCCGAGATCTTCGACAAGTTCCGTGCCGGTATCGCTCGCAAGACCCGCAACTTCCTCGCTCCTGAATACAACGTGCAGTGCATCGAGGCTGCGGTCAACCTTCCGTTCGACGAAGGCATCAAGCGCGAACGTGAGCTGTTCACCGAGCTCATGACCGGCACACAGTCGGCAGCGCAGCGCTACTACTTCTTTGCAGAGCGCCAGGCTGCCAAGGTGCCTGACGTACCCAAAGACACGCCCCAGATCGATATCAAAACAGTCGGCATCCTGGGCGCCGGCACGATGGGTGGCGGCATCGCCATGAACTTCGCCAACGCCGGAATCCAGGTCAACATCGTCGAGCAGACCGACGAGGCACTCGAGCGTGGCCTGGGCGTCGTGCGCGGCAACTATGAACGCACCGCGTCGAAGGGCCGCATCAGCTCTGACGATGTCGAAACCCGCATGGGGCTCATCTCGGGTTCGACCGACATGGGCAACTTTGCCGACTGCGACATGATCATCGAGGCTGTCTTCGAAGACATGGAACTGAAGAAGTCGATCTTCCGCCAGCTCGACGAAATCTGCAAGCCAGGTGCGCTGCTCGCCAGCAACACCTCTGCGCTCGACGTCAACGAGATCGCAGCCGTGACATCTCGCCCCGAGAGCGTCATTGGTCTGCACTTCTTCTCCCCCGCCAACGTAATGAATCTGCTCGAGGTCGTGCGCGGCGACAAGTCATCGAACGAGGTCATCGCCACATCGATGGCCATCGCCAAGAAGATCGGCAAGATCCCGGCACTCGTCGGCGTCTGCAACGGATTCGTCGGCAACCGCATGTTGGCCATGCGCGGCATCGAAGCCCAACAGATGATTCTCGAAGGCGCCAAGCCATCGCAGGTCGACGATGTCATCTTCGATTTCGGCTTCCCCATGGGCCCGTTCGCTATGAGCGACCTCGCCGGCCTCGACATTGGCTGGAAGGCCGAAACGTCGACCAGTTCGTCGGTGAAAGACCTCTTGAACGAGAGCGGCCGCAAGGGCCAGAAGAACGGTCGGGGTTACTACACCTATGACCCCAAGACTCGCGCCAAGACGCCGGATCCTGAGGTCGAGAAGATGGTTGCCGACTTCGGAACCAGCAAGGGTTTCGACCAGCGCACCTTCAGCACCGATGAGATCTTGGAGCGCTGCTTGCTTCCTATGGTCAACGAAGGCGCCAAGATCCTCGAAGAAGGCATCGCCATCCGCCCGAGCGATATCGACGTGATCTGGATCAATGGCTACGGCTGGCCGGTCTACACCGGTGGCCCGATGTTCTGGGCCGACACGATGGGACTCGACAAGGTCGTCGCCAAGATCAAGAAGTACGGCGAGACACTCGAAGGCGGCCATTGGAAGCTGTCTCCTCTGCTCGAAAAGCTCGCCGCCGAAGGCAAGACCTTCGCATCCATGGGCAGCTGAGATGTCCACTACTGGCGAAGAGATCATTGGCTACGACGTTGCTGCGGTCGAGGCATGGGTCGGCGAACATGTCGACTCGCTCGAACCGCCTTTCGTCTGGACCAGGCTCGAAGGCGGGCATTCGAACTTGACCTACCAGATCGACTCTGCCAATAGCGGGCGATCTGCGGTCATTCGACGCCCGCCTATGGGCGAGTTGTTGCCCAAGGCCCACGACATGGCACGCGAATGGTCGTGCATCTCCGCGCTGTGGCCCACGCCGGTGCCGGTAGCTGAACCACTGGCGTTCTGCGAGAACCCCGAGGTCACGGGCGCCCATTTCTATGTGATGGGACTCATCGACGGCAAGGCGCTGTACAACGCCGAAGACGTCGAGTCGTGGCTACCCGAAGCCGGTCGTCAGACGATGGCCGAATCATGGATCGACACCCTCGCAGAGCTGCACTCACTTGATCCCGACGAGATCGGGTTGAGCGAACTCGGCCGAAAAGAAGACTATGTACTGCGCCAGATCAAGACCTGGTATCGCTCGTGGAACGCCTCGATTGAACATGCCGGCATCGACAACCCACTAATCCACGAACTGCATGATCTGCTGGTGGCGACGGTTCCCGAGCAGGGGCCGGCAACACTGGTGCACGGCGACTATGGCACCCACAATGTGATGGTCGGCCGAGACGCAAAGATAGCTGCCGTCATCGACTGGGAAATTGCCACGCTCGGCGACCCGCTCGCCGACTTTGGCTACTCGATGAATGCCTGGCTGCAACCCGGCGACGATCTGCTCGATGACGGTGACGCTCCAACGCTCGCGCCGGGTTTCCCTGATCGGCAGTTCATCATCGATCGTTACGCCGCCAAAACTGGGCGCGATCTCGGCGACTTGCCGTACTACCAGGCGTTCAACCGGTTCAAGACGGCGTGCATTCTGCATGGCGTCCTCGCCCGCTACAAGAATGGCCAAAAAGCCATCGATGCCGACGAGCTCGCATTGTTCAGCGGACGCGTCGACAACGCGATCCAACGAGCCACAAACGCGCTCGGCGAACTCAAGGCCTGATCTTGATTGGGGCGGTGGCGGCCGCTCAGACCGAGATTCCTACACCCGAGGACGCGCCCAGGCGGGCATCGAAGTCACCTACGCGAGCTCCCAGGGCACAGGCATGAATGTGTACCTGCGCCACGGAGGCGACGTCGCACTGGTGGCCGACAATCTTGTCGGCAGCGTTGCCTGCGATCTCGGGCCGAACGCCACAATCGATGACGGGGTCGGTGTCGTCTCAAACGCCGATGCCCAATTCGTTGTCAGACAGCGATACCTAGAGCAGGACGCCGAGCGTTCGCTGACCAGTGTCGTGGTGGTGCAAGGCGATCTTCTGGTCGCGGCCGTCGCTGACTCGGCCGATGCGGCACACGCAGCCACGATCGAACCGCTGCTCATCGATG
>JBDNHG010000097.1:0-5746 GCA_041688925.1 Acidimicrobiales bacterium
GAATGGCTTGCGAGGGGATTCTGATGGAGCTCGCAAAACCGCAACTCGATGTTGGCACCATGGTCCAAGACTGGGAGGCGGCCGAAGCGTTCTGGACCGAGGTTGTCGGGGTGCCGTACACCAAGTTCGAAAAGATCGGCGGCGGTGTCCGCCAGCATCGCTTCGACGGCCACGGTTCTGTGATCAAGGTCAATCACTCTCGCAATCCCATGGCGCCGCATCCGACGATCCACCGACGGCTGCGCATCGTGAGCGACCGGGTGAGCGCCCCCGAGCTGGTGCACGATCCCGAAGGCGTCGAGGTCGAGCTCGTTCCCGCAGGCCACGAGGACATCATCGACATCGAGATCATCAACGCGGTCGGTGACCTCGATGCAGCCCGCCGCTTCTGGGTCGAGGGAATCGGCGGCACCGAGTTCGAGCCCGGGAGATTCCGTATCGGCGACTCGATCGTTCGTTGTGTCGTCGAGCCCAATCTCGAACGGCCCACCGAACGCGGCGCTCCTGGTTTCCGCTACCTGACCGTGCAAGTGCAACACGTCGACCAGGCATGGAATCGGCTGGTCGATATGGGCTACGTCGGCGAGGTCGCACCCATGACGCTCGGAGACACCGCCCGCATCTCGTTCATCCGAGACCCCGACGGTGGCTACCTCGAAGTCTCCGAACGCGCCGAATTCACGGGCCGGCCACTCGGTGAAGCAAATTAGGAGTGTTACCCGCGATAGTCGCGGGTGCTGCTCCTAATTTGCCTCCTAGTTGGCGTGGAGGTCGGCGTTGAGGCCCTGCCAGCCGGCGCCTTCGCGCTCGATGGCTTCGATTGCGCCGGTTTTTGAGTTGCGGCGGAACAGCAGGCCGTTGTGGCCCGAGAGTTCTTTGGCCTTGACGATTGCGCCGTCGGGCATGGTTACGAGCGTGCCGGCGGTGATGTAGCAGCCGGCTTCGACGATGCAGTCGTCGCCGATCGAGATGCCGATGCCGCCATTGGCGCCGATCAGGCTGTTCTTACCGACCGACAAGACTTCGGTGCCGCCGCCTGAGAGCGTGCCCATGATCGAGGCGCCACCGCCGACGTCGGAGTTCTCGCCCACGACGACACCCTGGCTGATGCGGCCCTCGACCATGGCAGAGCCGAGTGTGCCGGCGTTGAAGTTGCAGAACCCCTCGTGCATGACGACGGTGCCATCGGCGAGATAGGCGCCCATGCGTACTCGGTTGGCATCGGCGATGCGCACGCCGCTCGGTACGACATAGTCGAGCATGCGGGGAAACTTGTCGACCAGGTTCACTTCGACGTTGTGGCCCTGGGCGCGTAATCCCATGCGGGTCATCTCGAAGCCTTCGGGCTCGAATGGCCCCAGGTTCGTCCACACCACGGTGTTGAGCAGCCCGAACAGGCCGTTGAGGTTCATCGAGTTCGGCAGCATCTTGCGGTGCGACAGCAGGTGCAAACGCAGGTAGGCATCGATGGTGTCGACGGGTGGCTGGAACAGGTTGTCGACCAGGCAGGCCACAACGACTCGGTCGCCACCGAGTGCAGGCTGGGCGGCGACCTGTCCGCAAAGCGTCCACGCATCGAGATTTGCATGGGGACCGTCACCGGTGGCGAGCCCGGCCAGATTGGCCACGGCGTCGTCGAGTGTTTCGTGATCGAGGCGATAACTGGCAGTGCCATCACGGTGACCGGTGGCGTCGGCCAGCACGATTGCCGTGGCCCAGGATTCGTCGCAGTTCACATGGGGGAATGAAACGTCGAGCACACCGCCCGATGGGCCGATGGTGGCGACGCCAACAGCGAAGGCTTGTGGTGGCACGTAGCCGTCGAGCTTGGCCTCGAGAGCAACGACCGTGTCGCTCACATTTCGGTGCTGGCGCTCGTGGTGCGGCATCAGGTTCTTCATGGCGCCGAACTTAGCGCGAATCACTCGCAGCCCAACGGGGAGATTATGAGATGGTTGTGCTCTCGCCGTGCCCGGGTTCGCTGCGCTCGCGAAGCTTCACCAGCAATTCGGGATGCACGACGGCGGCAGCGAGCCCAATCGTTACGGCGACGATGAGCGTGACTAACCCGCTCGCACCGATCTGGCGACTGAAGAGAGCAGCAAGACCCCCGAACGAGCCGAAGAAGCCGATGGAGCTGGTCATGACATCGCCCGGCATGCCATCGATTGCTCGCAGCACGGCGGGCACGATCATCACGATGCCAACTGTGGTCAGCAGAACATAGACCGCGAGCACAGCCCGAATTTAGCACGACCAACACCACTTGCAATTTGTGAATATTGATATAACATGAAAATACATGTGGGCTGTTCTAGGTAGTTTGACGCAAGTAGCTGGCGAGACATGCCGCGGACGATCTAGAGTTGGGACCGTCAGATCACCGGCCGGCATGAGGGGACGAGGCTTCGGCGTATGAGGGGCAGGACTGAAGTCGTAGCGCGTGCGGTTGGCGCGTTCACCGCGATGGTTGCTCTTGTTCTTGGGCTGCCGCTGCTGCTGGTGCGCCTTATCGGCAATCCATTTCCGGCCGAGGTTCCATCGATCGATGAAATCCGCATCCTGTTGACCCAGAACGGTCAGGGCTTTACGAACTTTGTGATTGGCACGCTCGCGGTCATCATTTGGTGCATCTGGGCCCAGCTCGTGGTGTCACTCTGCGTCGAGGTGGTGGCGACGCTCCGCCAGACGCAGACTCGCCGGCTACCGACACTTCCCGGCATCCAGACGTTTGCCGCTCGGCTGATTGCGTCGATCACGCTGGTGACCACGTTGGCAACTGCTCCTCTGATGGCACCTGCTGTTGGCGCACTTACCTTTGCCGAGGTTGCGGTCGGGTCCGCTGCATCGAGCCTGATCAGCACCAGCGACGCGTTCAGCGGTGCGCCCGCCGACGCTGCCGGTTCGCATCGGGTAATGGCTAGCGGAACGGCCAACCTCGCACCTCGCAGCGAAACGGCGATCGGCGACACCCCGTCCGCGTCAGTTCAGATGGCTGAGCACACCGAGTTGTGGGATCTCGCCGAAGCTGCCTACGGCGACGGCATCTCGTGGAAACTCATCGCCCAGGCCAACGCTGGCCTGTCGGACGCGGACGGGGCAATGATCACCAGCGATACAGAGGCAGTCGCCGCAGGCACCGAGTTGCTGTTGCCAGGGTCGATCGACACCCAAACTCTCGAGGCATTCGTCCTTGCCGCTGACCCGTCCGAGGCAGCGGCGATGCATGTGGTCGAACCTGGCGACTCGATGTGGTCGATCGCTCAAGACGAAGTCGAACGCCGGCTCGATCGTTCACCGTCTGACGGCGAAGTTGGCCCGTATTGGGCCGACGTCGTCGCCGCCAACCAAGATGTCAGCAGCGGCGACGCCGACCTGATCTACCCGGGAGAAGAGCTCGCGTTGCCCGCCGCCGACGTCATCGCCGATGCCGCGGTAGCGGCTGATGCCGAGGTGGAAGCCGATGCCGAGGTAGAGCCAGAGTTGGTCGACGGTGCGAGCACTGCCGCCCCAGCGCTTGTTGGCGTCGTCGATGGGCCGGCAGATAACGGCCACTTCTCGAATGATCTAGCGGTGACTGATCCAGCGGTGGCTGATCGGAGCGCGACCGCCGATCCTGAGCTCGCCTCCGGTGGCGGCGTCGCTCCTGCCGACCCTGCCGCCGCCTCGTCCGAGCCAGCAAGTTCCCCGCTTACGGCCAACGAAGCTGACACAACCACACCGGGTGCGCGAGTCTCGGTGCCCGCTGCAGGCATGGCGGCGATGGGTGCAGCAATACTGTCTGCTGGCGTGGTTGGAGCACTGAGACGCCGGCGTGATCTACAACGGCGCACTCGTCCGGCTGGGGCAATCGCCCGTCCGGCGTCGGCTGCTTCGGCGGCCTTCGAGGCTGCCCTGGCCCACTCATCGCACGAGCTTCGCGAGAGCCAGGTCGGGCTCGGGTGGCGGCTATTGCCGGCGGCAGCGCTGGCCTCATTGCGAGCTGCAGGGCCGCTCGAGCTGCATGCCGATGACTCGGGCCGACTCACCGCGATTCCTTTCGTCGACACCGGCACCGTATGGGAACCTCACCGGGTCGATCTTGATCCGGCGATTACCGTCGACACCGTTGACGAGGCGCTCGGTCGTGAGATCGACTCGAATGAAGTCCCAGAGCCCGATGTGGGAACAGCAGCGGTGCCGACCACCACCGTGATCGGTACCGAACCGTCGTCCGGAGAGGCGGTGCTGCTCGATCTGGCATCTGTTGGAATCCTCAACCTGCGCGGCGAGACCTCGGCGGTGCGTCGCGTCGCCCGAGGCGTCGTGCTCGACCTCGCGGTCTCTGACCGATGCGATGATCTGTGCGTCATCGGCGTCGATGTGGGGTGCGAAATCAATGACCTCGAGCGCGTGCATTCGGTGAGTAGCTTCAGTGAAGCGCTGGCCCAAGTACTGCGGTGTGGTCACGCCGGTTCTGACTCGACAACGCCCGTCGTCGTCGTGTCCGCGACGGCGCCGGCCGAGACCGATGAAAGCGTGATGGCATTGCGAGAGCTTCGGGCGATGGTCGTGGCTCCTGGCATCAACGCGGTGGCGCAGCTCGACATCGTAGGTGAGCGCGCAACATTGCTCCCCGCCGGCACCGTTGTCACGCTCGCAGCATTCGACGACGGTCAATACCGGTCGGTGACCGAGCTGGTCGATACAACCAGCGCCACGGCGATAGAGATCGTCGACGCCACTGAACCGGTCGAGAAGGTCCTCGATGTTGTCGCCTCGGCGTCGTGTCCGGTCGAAGCCGGACCCGTCGAGGTCAAGGTGCTCGGTCCGGTCACCGTCATGGGGGCAGGCTCGTTTTCGTCGCTCAAAGCCGTCGACGTCGTCGCCTATCTCGCGTTCCATCGCCACGGCGTCGACGCGGACCAGATCAAGAGCTGGGTGTGGCCGGCGTTCGATCCTCCGACCGACAAGGCCTTCGCCAATGTGATGTCTCGGGCCCGAACCGGGCTCGGGGCTGACCCCGAGGGTGCGCCCTTCTTGTCGCGGGCGGGCGCCGACAAGACCTACCGACTTTCCGAAGTCGTAACCACCGACTTCGACCGTTTCCGAGCGATCGTCGAGCTTGCCGGTGCTGCCGACCCGTCGCCTGCCGCACTCGATTTGCTGAAACAGGCGATCGAGTTGATACGCGGTGTGCCGTTCACCGGCGGTGCTGCGAGCAGCTTTGCCTGGGCCGACAATCATGTGCGAGCCCGAGTCGAATACACGATCGACGAATCGGTGCATCGATGCGTTGACCTTGCACTCGAGATTGGCGATCTGACGACGGCACGATGGGCGGTTCTCAAGGGTCTCGAACTCGTTCCCGGATGCGAGCAGTGTTTCCGGCGTCGCTTCCTGATCGCCAGTGCCGGCAAGAACCGCAGCGAGCTGCGCCGAGCAATGGCCGATCTCGAAGCCAGCGCGATGATCGATCTCGGCGAACCCGAAGCGGTCGACATGATCAGCGGCGACCTCCTCGATCTCTACCGCGAGCTCGATCGAGCCCTTGTTGCGGGTCCGACATGACAGGGGAGCGATGAGCGACAACACGAATCACTACACGCTTGGCGATCTGGTCGGCGATGCCGTGGCCTCAGAAATCAACCGGCGCGAGCTGTCTCACCTCGAGCCAATGGACATCGAAGACGAGCGTCGGTTCGCCCGATCGACCTTGCGCAAAGAGCTACGACGTCGCAACGAGGCTTCGCTCACAGCGGGACGC
>JBDNHG010000098.1:0-2978 GCA_041688925.1 Acidimicrobiales bacterium
CTGCGCAGCTTGGTACTCGACGGCCGATTGGCGGCCTGGTTGTTCATTGGAGGGTTCATCGTGGCCCTGCTGATCGACCTCGACGCCAAGAAGAAAGGGTCTGCGGGAATGCCCACCCGCACGGTTCGCGACTGCATCCAGCGACCGCGACAGGTGCCGGCCAAGATCCGACTTCCGGTAGCCATGTTGCTGATCTCACAACTGCGTGCTGTCAACGGCGCTGCGTTCCAACAGGCCCGAGGAATACGGGTTGCCCGGCGCACGAACGAAGGCACGAATATCCCGGCATCATCGAGCGAGATCACCACATTTTGACCGACGCCAAGGTCTCAGAGCGATGCCTGTATCGGCCCGCAAACGCGCCTCAGATCGTCTCCGATGGTGAACGCTCCGCACCGTGATCAAACTCGCCTTACGAGCGCAATAGTGTCGGGTATGCGACATAACTTCGGTATGCGTTCGGTCGATACATCGTTGTGATTCCAACCATTTTTGGACTATGCGCCCGACTCGAAATCAAGAATTTGCAGCAAGTGTCACATTTTCGCCGCAGTTTACGAAATGGCCATAGAGTCGCGTTCGCTAGATCAACCGACCCCTTCGGCTAGATCAATCAGCCCCTTCGGTAGGAGACTCCCATGTTCCGTAAACTTGTACTTTCAAGCATCGCCATCGTTGCTTTGTCCCTCGGCAGCTTCGCAACCGCAGAAGCCCAGAGCACCCCAACACCCACAAGTACAGGTACTTGCTACTACAACGGCGCTATTGCATCGTGCCTTGAGTACCCCGCAGGTGGTTTCGGAAGCGCCGCCACCGCGACTCCAGTGAAGCCAACGCCAGCTCCGACCAACTCAACGGTTCCATCCGCCGACAATGTCACTGCAACCGGTGGCACGGGCAACGGCCAGATCGCCTTCACCGGCTCTGAAAGCCGTGTACTCGGTTATGCAGGTATCGGCCTCATCGGCTTCGGCGCTGTTGCGCTGATTGCTGCTCGTCGTCGCAGCGAGTCTGAACTCGACTGATCTACACACTGAGGGCCGCAGCTTCGGATTCATCCGAAGCTGCGGCCCTTTGTCGTTTTCCGCACCCTGCTGGGCCCTTTATGCAGTGAAGCCGCGCCAGACAGCGGCGAGGGCTGACGAGTAGATGCCATCGGCGGCCACGGGTTCGGCCGTTGGTTGGATGCCGGCCAGCTCGAGCATGACCAGGCCGTGCGACATCCCCCACAGTGCCCACGCCATCTCGATGGGTTCGCCATCGCGCAGCCGTCCGTCATCCTGCAGTTCTTCGACTGCAGCGAGCAGCACGCTGAATGATGCGTGCGCGACCTGCATTGCTTCCTGACTCGGAACAAAACCGGGGACGGCTTCGGTGAACATCACCTGGTACACGCCGGGATTAGCATGTGCCCATCGTCGATAAGCAGTGCTCAGCCGCTCGGCGCGATCGTCGAGCGAACGTTTCGCTTCGCGCTCGAGCGCTTCGGTGAAGCGCCGAAATCCATCGATATAGATCGCATCGACCACGCCGTCCTTGCCGCCAAATCGGCTGTAGACAGCCATGGTCGTGCATCCGGCAGCCTGGGCGATATCACGCACACGCAGTGCCTGAGGCCCTCCGGCCTCGAGCAGCTCGAGCGCTGCCTTGACAATGGTTTGTTGTTGCCGTTCAGCGGCGTCGGTCGACATTGCCCCCTTTACCGTAGGCCTCATGGCTGTTATAACGGTGTTATGACAATCGATGACGTCACGCCATACCTCGCCGGCAACTACGGACCCGTCCACGAAGAACTCACCGCATTCGACCTGCCGGTAACCGGATCAATCCCCGTCGAGCTCGAAGGACGGCTGCTGCGCAACGGGCCGAATCCAATCGACACACCCGACATGGCATCGCACCATTGGTTTCTCGGCGACGGCATGGTGCACGGCATCCGGCTGCGTGGCGGCAAGGCCGAGTGGTATCGCAACCGCTACGTTGGAAGCCAGCGAGTTTCCGAGCAACTCGGCCGCGAAACGCCGCGCCCCGTCACCGCCATCTCCGGCCCGAACACCAACGTGATCGGGCATGCCGGTCGCACCTATGCCATCGTCGAAGCCGGTACCAAGCCGGTCGAGCTCGACTATGAACTCGAGACCATCGGCACCGACGGGTTCTGCGACAGCCTGCCCAACGGCTACACCGCACATCCCAAATACGATCCGCTGACCGGCGAAATGCACGCCATCAACTATGCGCCGCAGGTGCTGATGGACAAGCTCGAATACGTTGTTGTTGGGCCTGACGGCGCCACCACCAAGTCGTTGCAGATCAGTGCGCCCACGATGCCAATGGTGCACGACATGGGTCTCACCCAGAAGTACGCGATCGTCCTCGACCTCCCCGTTGCCGTCGACCTCGATCTGGCCTTCGGCGGCAACCCCTTCCCGCTGCGGTGGTTCGACGACTACGACGCGCGAGTTGGTCTGCTGCCACGGTCAGCTGCCGATGAGTCAGAAATCATCTGGTGCAGCATCGACCCGTGTTATGCCTTCCATCCGCTAAACAGCTACGACCTCGACGACGGCCGAGTCATCGTCGACATCTGCCGCTACGACAAAATGTTCGATCTCGATCGCAACGGCCCTTACCGCGACTCGCTTCCGCAGCTCGAACGGTGGACGATCGACCCGGCTCAGCGCAAGGTGACTCGTGACATCATCGATGAACGATTCCAGGAGTTCCCCCGAGTTGCTGGCTCGGTTCTGAACCAGAAGCACCGCTATGGGTACACCGCAGTGATCGGCAATGACGTCTCTGCATGGGAGTTTGGCAACACCATCAAACACGACCTCGACCGCGGCACGAGCGAGGTGCACAAACACGGCACCGGGCGTGGCGCTGGTGAACCCGTCTTCGTGAGCCGGGCTGGCGGCACTGCCGAGGACGACGGATGGATCCTGACCACGGTCTTCGACGCCACCACCGACCGCAGC
>JBDNHG010000099.1:0-4494 GCA_041688925.1 Acidimicrobiales bacterium
CGTCTTCGACGGCGACCACCGGACCTTTCACGGCACCATGCCGTACGACGCCGATACGCCTGTCAGCTGGTCCTATGTTCGGCTTTGATCGCCGAACATTGCACTCGGGTATCGGCGCATCGGCGAATCTGCTCGCCGTCAAGACCCGCCGACCAGCGCACGCCATGTCGGCGCCCGCTCGACGCTGACCGCTCGCCCCTGTGCCCGCAGGATGGACTCGACGCCGGCCTGATCATCGTAGGGAATAGCGACGCGGCACAATTCGCCTTCGGTGAATAACCCAGTGGGTTTCAGCGCATCGACGACCGGCGACAGCTCCTGGGTATAGGTCGTGTCGATGTGGGCGGGCGGACCGGCTTTGTTCGAGAGTCGGATACGCAGAATGTCGCGCAACATGAGTATGGGTGTCATCAGCTTGACCTTGGTACCCGGGACGTAATGCCATTTGACGGGGTACTCGACAACGCCCAGTCGCATGGCCAATAGCCGGCGCAAGATTTCGACGTCGAACGCCCATCCGTCGACTGTCGAGCCGGCAAAAGCCAACCGCGCTGCCGCTGCTTGGAACACCTTGGCGCCGCACTGTGTGTCGCGGATTGTGGTTCCGGCAGCCGCCTGGACAAGATGGTTGAATACTCGCCCCATCAAGCCTCGGATGGCTGGCGCTCCGGTAACGCTCGATCCCGGCGCATGGCGCGATCCAAAGACAGCTGCGACGTTCGGCCCGAGCGCTGCGATCATTGGTTCGAGTGCCTCGAGATCTGTCGCATTGTCGGCATCGATGAAAGCGATCACGTCGCCGCGCGCTTGGGCGACACCGGTGCGCACCGCCGCACCTTTGCCCAGGTTCATCTCATGTTCGACCACCACCAAATGTTTCGCCCAGTCGGCGGTTCGGCGGGCGACTGATGCAGTCCCGTCGTCGCTTCCGTCATCGACCACAATGATCTCGGTGGTCGTCGCGTCAACACAGTGGCGCAGTGCTTCGAGTGCAACGGGCAGTCGGAACGCTTCGTTATATGCCGGGATAATGATGCTCAGCTCGATCGCGACGTCGTGTCGCGATGGTCGTGCGACCAGGAGGCGTCGGTCGGCCTGCAACAGGCGACCCATCGAGCCATACTTTCGCGAAAAGGGAAAGAATCCGCTTTTCTTCATGGGGCCAGCCATGGAGTCGAGGTTAGCTTCTCGATCGATTCAGAATCGGCCCGAAAGCTGCCCACCCAGCGGACCGCTCTCGAGCAGTGCGGCGAATTCGTCGGTGTCTACCGCCTTGCTGAACAAGTAGCCCTGACCGCGGTCGATACCGATCTTGGCGAGAAAGTCGGCCTGACGCGGTGTCTCGACACCCTCGGCGACGACGATCATGCCCGTACTTCGAGCGAATTCGGCGAGGCTCGTGACCAGATTGCGAACCCGCCAATCTGATTCGATGCGGGCGACGTACGAGCGGTCGATCTTCAACCCGTCGATCGGGAGATCGCTCAGCATCTGCAGCGATGAATACCCCGCACCGAAGTCGTCGAGCATTATGCGGGCGCCGAGTTCACGCAGGCGATTCAGGATCTCTCGTGTGCCCTCGAAATCATGAATGATGTCGGTTTCAGCGATTTCGAGTCGCATGCCCACGAAGGGGCGCGAAATCTGGTCTTCTTCGTGTAGCGCTAGCAGGCTGGAGAGGTGCGCTGCCGAGACGTTGAGCGCAACCGGCAAATTACTGCCGCTGAGGCGGCGCCATGCCCACAACTGGCCAACCATCTCGATCATGAGATGCTCGAGCATCCCGGCCCGCCGGGCCACGCCGATGAACGAGCTGGCGACCTCGATCCCATCGTCGGTGCGCCATCTGGCGAGCGCCTCGGCTGCGATGATTTCGCCGGTAACCATGTCGACCTCGGGTTGGAACCAGGCCTCGATCTGCTCGTTGTCGAGCGCGTCCCGCAATGCCAGTTCGGTGCGTACCCGTGCATCACGTTTTGCCCGCAGCTCAGCGTCGGCCAACACTGCTTGGCCCCGCCCCCGTTCCTTTGCTTCATACAACGCTGCGTCGGCATGACGGTAGAGCCCATCCGCCGTCTCGCCGGCAACCGACGCCGCCATCCCGATGCTCGTGCCAATGCTCAGTTTCACCCCATCGAGCGTGAATGGGTCGACAAACTTTGCGAGCAGGCGGTCGGCGACCAAACCGAGGTGGTCTGGCGAGGAGAGCGTTCGCATGAGGACGACGAGCTCGTCGCCTCCGACCCGAGCAAGCACGGCATCCTCGCTAGCAAGCGAACGTTCGATACGGCGACCAACCGCCTTCAGCAACTCGTCGCCGGCGGCGTGACCAAGACTGTCATTGACGAATTTGAACCGGTCGAGATCGAGGAACAACAGCCCAACGCTGCCCGGTTCTCCCCCACTGGCATCCAAGGCTCGAGCCAGCTCGACCTGCAAGAGGTCCCGGTTTGGCACGTGCATCAAGAGATCGTGCGATGCCCGGTACTGCAGCTCTTCGTTGAGGACTGTCAGATCGGACAGCCGGGCGAGCCGTCGCCATAGCTCGGCGGTTACAGCGCATGCGCCGATCGCCGTTGCGCTCGCGGCGACCAGCAGGATCGGTGTCCAGCTGGCTGACCGGAACGACCACAGCACCGCCAGGGACACGGCGAACAGCGGGATGGCAGCCATGACGAGCACCGTCATGCGCCGGGTCGCTGCGAGCAATCCAGCTCGGCGAGCGTCGTCATTTTTCGAGGACGTGGCGGACCCGACGAACCTGGCGCCTGCCAGCGTTGGTACGTGCATGAGGGATCGCAGATGCGACTTGGGTTCTGGCTTGAGTACTACGGCCCAGGACTTTCGTCTCAGGGAACGCGCGCTCCTTGGGTGCTGCCATGCCACATGAACAACATAAACCACATCGGCAACGAGAACATCCGAAATGTGGGGCAAAAAGGGCACGAAATAGCCGATCTGGGCACAACGACCCATTGCCACACCCTCGGCTAGCCCATGCCTCTCGCGTCACGCATCTTGGAACCATTTCAGAGACCGATGTCGCCACTTTGGACGCGCCAAGTTCTTTGACGGTCGGAGCGTGTGGTCAGCGATTCTCGGCAATTTCAGCCAGCGCCAGCGCGGCCCCAGCGACGATCACGCGGTATTCGGCGACATGTAAACGAGCGGCGAATGTTCCCAACTCGTCATCTGTTTCGAACGGCACCGACTCGACAAGAATCGCAGGGCCGACGTCGACTCCTTCGTCGGGCACCCAATGCACCATGACGCCTGACTCGGTGATCTCGTCATCACGCCAAGCGTCGAAGGCTCGCTCGATCGCCCGGATGCCAGGAAACGCTCCCGGCTTGGCCGGATGAAGATTGATCATCGGGAAGGCAGCGCCGACCTCGGCCCCCAGAATTCGCATCCAGCCCACAAGCACAACAAGGTCGGGCGTGCAGCTGTTGACAACGTCGATCAGCCGTTGGTCTGCATCGCGACGAGCGCTGGGCTCAGAGCCAACATGTTTGACGACATGGCAGGTAATGCCGGCTGCCTGTGCACGTGAGACAACGCCCGCATCTGGCTTGTTCGTCACCACGGCGACGATGGTGGCGTCGAGTTCACCCACAGCGCATGCGTCGATGAGCGCCTGGCAGTTGGTTCCGCCGCCCGAGGCAAGCACCACGATGCGACCGGCTTGGTCGGTGAGATCGCGCGTCACTGCGCTGTCTCAGGCGTTGATCAGGCGAACGCGTGCATCTGAACCGTCGAAAGGCACGGTCTCGCCGATAACCCAGGTGGGTTCGTCGATCGATGCTTGCACTGCCTCGACCTGGTCGGATGCAACAACGAGCACCATGCCAATACCGCAGTTGAATATCTGGTGCGCATCGACGACACCGAGGCCGGCTCCATCGATCAGCCATTGGAACACCGCCGGCCGTGTCCAGGCGCTGACATCGACGACTGCGCCGACATGGTCGGGCAGCACACGTGGAAGGTTGTCTTGCATGCCGCCGCCAGTGATGTGAGCCATCGCCATCACCAAGTCCTGCTCGATCACATCGGCAAGCACCGCGTGATAGCTGCGGTGGGTTGCACACAGTGCAGCACCGATCGATTCGCCGTCGCCACCGGGCAACGGATCGGTGAGCGGCGTGGCGCCGACCACTTCGCGAGCCAGGCTGTAGCCGTTGGTGTGCAGACCGCTGCTGGCCAGGCCAATCAGCACCTGGCCCGCCTCGATGCCCGGCTTGGGTAACAGCTTCGAGCGCGATACCGCGCCCACCATCGTGCCGGCAATGTCGACAGCGCCATCGGTGAACACGCCAGGCATCTCGGCGGTCTCGCCGCCGAGCAAGATGCAGTTCGACTGGCGGCAGGCAGCGGCCATGCCCTCGACGATGCGGCCCACGATCTCGGGATCAATACGTTGGGCAGCAACCGTGTCGAGGAAGAAAAGGGGTACGGCGCCTTGCACCAACACGTCGTTGATGCCGTGGTTGA
>JBDNHG010000100.1:0-3725 GCA_041688925.1 Acidimicrobiales bacterium
CATCAACACAGGCATCGACCGAGACATCATCACGGTCGGCAGCTTTGCGCCAGGTCTCGTCGGCAACGTCAACGGCATCGCTGCGCTGCTCGAAGTGACGGGCGGAAACGGCAACGATCAACTCGTCGTCGACGACACTGGTGACTCGTCATCGAACATCGTCGTGGTGTCCGCGACATCGGTCGAAGGTCTGGGCATGAGCATCGGCTCGGCGCACAGCACAGTTCCGAGCAACGCTGTCTACAGCGTCACGATCAGCGACGCATTCGACGGCACGTTCACACTCGGTGCCGGCGGCGCAACGACGACCCCGCTCGACTTCGACTCGACTGCGTCCGCCGTACACGCCGCACTGGTTATTGCACTGGCCGCCGCTGCCACTGACATCGAAGTGGTCCGCTCGCTGAACGAGCGCAAGCTCACCTTCGTCATCTCGCTGACCGGAACGCTCGCAGGACAGACGGGTCGCCAGCTCGGCCCATTAGGCGTGAACGGCGCCGGGCTGCTCAGCGGCCCAGGATTCGGCGCACCATCAGTTGCAGTTCATTCGATGAGTGACGGCCGTATCCACTATCTCGAGTTCGAAGACCTCGACATTGGACTCGGCGCCGGTGCCGACATCGTCGACCTTCGCAGCACCCACGCCGGCACCACGACGATCGCAGCCGGGCCAGGCCACGACACGCTGCTCGTCGAGATCGTCGACGGCGACAGCGATCTGCGCGGCGAGGCCGGTAACGACTCGCTCATCGTCAACCCTCGTGAAGGCAACCCATCAGTTGCCAATGCTCTGAACGCAGCGTTGACCATCGACGGCGGCCTCGGCTCAGACGAGTACATGGTCTTCGTCTTCGACAATGGCGATTCACAGATCGACATCCACGACACTGGCGATGCTGTCGCAATCGCCGCTAACCCGGCAGTGTCTGGCGACACTGGCGTTGACCGTCTCACCGTGGGCGGCACCATCGGCGACGACCAGTTCCTGTTGCGCAAGGGCCTGGTCGCTGCGCTCGAGGGCGAGACGAGTCCTGGAGCATTCACGACCGCAGAGCTGATCACCTATGACGTGACCATCAACGGTGGGTTGACGATCAATGCGCTCGCCGGTGACGACCACATTGCATTCGACGACAACAGCAGCCTCACGACCGTGAACGGCGGTGCAGGCGCCGACACATTCCAGATCGGACAGCTCTTCGGCGCTCCCGCAACAATCGGCATCGCCGCAATCGATCTGCTCAGCACGACCCGAGGCGAACTCTCGAACGGCGTCAGCTACAGCACGACGATCAACGGCGGCGACGGTGGCGACCGCTTCCTGGTCTTCCACAACAAGGCGGTACTGCAGCTCAACGGTGACCGTGGCGACGACGAGTTCGTTGTGCGGACGTTCCTCAGGGCCGACGAAGAAACCCGCATCAGCTCAGGCGAAGGCCGCGACCTGATCAGCTACGTCATGAATGCACCCGTCTCGATTGACGGTGGACAAGGCTTCGACAGCGTCGTCGTGATCGGCACCGAAGCTGACGATGCGTTCGTGATCACCGACAATGGTGTGTATGGCGGCGGCCGCTTCGTTGCCTTCATCGGTATCGAACGGGTCGACGTCGACGGAGCCGAAGGTGATGATCACTTTGCTGTCCAGAGCACCTCGCAAGGCGTGCAGGTTCGAGTGTTCGGCGGGCTTGGCAGCGACACGATCGAAGTCGCCGGCGACGCGCCGACCGTTTTTGCAGACGATCTGATTGGCCACACCGGCCTGATCAGCCACTCGGTCGAAAGCACCGGTGGCACCTGGAACGGTGTCGCAATCGACGGCATCGCCGCCGAAGTGCTCGACGACGACGAGGCAGCAATCGCAATCACCGAGTCTGGCGGTCAGACGATCGTCTGGGAGAAGCCCTCTGCTGCTGCCGATTTCTATGACGTCGTCTTGACGTTGGCGCCGACCCAGGACGTGCGCATCACTGTGGTGGCGCCTCCTCGCTCGCCGTCGGACCAGACAGACCGTTCGTTTTCGATAGAAGTCGCCGCCGGCGCCGCACCATTGGTGTGGGGTTCGGCGATGACTCTGGTCTTCACCCCAACGAACTGGAACGTCGCCCAGCGTGTCTGGACACGTGCCTACGGTGACTTCTCGTCTGAAGGAGAACGCACGTCGTTCCTTCAGCATTTGGTCGTCTCTGACGACGCACGCTTCGACGCCATGGCGCTGAACAACGTTGGCGTACGGGTCATCGACGATGACAGGGCTGCGATCGTGGTCATCGAGACGGGTGGCGGAACCACCGCGGCCGAGGGTGGAGCGCCTTCGACCGACGGGAATTACACGGTTCATCTGACCCGTGATCCGTTGCAGACCGTCACCATTACGTTCGACGGCGATTCGGAAGTCTGCGTCTATACGAGCAGCGACTTGAACCTCGATTGTGGACCCATCACCTGGACGGGTTCGACGGCCGACGCATCAGAGAACATTTTCGTGCGAGCCGCAGCCGACACAAAGGCCGAGGGCTTCCACTTCGGCTATGCAACGCAGACGCTCACCTCGTCCGAGCGTTATACGGGCATCGTCTCGAGCGTTGCCGGAACCCGCTTTACGATCACGGGAACACAAGCCTTCGCCGCCGGCGCACTACGGGGTTACCTGCTTCGGGTGCTTTCTGGCGACTCGGCAGGCAGCTCGTGGGACATCTGGAACAACGAAGGGTCGACGCCGATAGCCGGCGGATTCTCGACCGTCGTGACCATGCAGGGCAACGCTGAGTTCGCCCCACGCGCTGGCGACTCGGTACAAATCGATGGCTATGCACCGCCGGCAGCTGACACCGTGATCGAGGGCTTGGCCACCGTGTCGGCCACGAATCCACTCGTGCTCAACGTCGCCGGCGTCACGCTTCCGACGGCCGCTGGTGGTTTGAGCGGCGCAACGATCCGGATCTTTACCGGAACCAAGACTGAGTTCAGAACGATCACGTCGAACACCGCAACGACCATCACGATCGACACGACCTGGACCATCGCCGCCGGCTCCGCATTCACGGTTATCGACATCGTCGGCGTCACGGCCGCGCACGTTGGCGTCGAGTTATCTGACGACGACACAGCCGGCGTAGTCATTCGCCAGAGCGACGGATCGACCCGACTGGCCGAAGGCCCCGATGGGGCGACGACGGGTCTGGGCTACGACACCTACGAAGTCGTGTTGTCGACCGATCCTGGAACCGAGACCGTCATCGTGACCGTCTTGCCGCAGGCATCCGAAACCTACAACCAGCCTGACGGAAGCGCTGGTCTGCGCTTCAACCCTCAGGTCTGGGTTTCGACGTCGCCGACAGCCACGATGCCGGCATGCCTGGCAACATGGCTGACCACCGGAGGCGCCTTCCCCGCAAGCTGTGACCTCTCGATCGAACTCACCTTCACAGGTGGCGCTGGTGGCACGTGGAACACGGCGCAAACGGTGTACGTCTTTGCCATCGACGATCAGGTCATCGATGGCAGCGATCTTCCGGCCTTCGCCGACTCGGCGCAACGCGTGCACCTGATTCGCGGTCCGCTCTTCGTGAATGGCTACATCGACCCGAACGCCGATCGCACGATTCCTGAGCCAGTCCTGTTGCCGGGCGAGACGTCGAGCCCGCTGCCGATCCCGCAGTCGCCATCGTTCGATGCGATCGAAGACCGCCAAGTCGACACCCTGATCGTGCACAACAACGACA
>JBDNHG010000101.1:0-4604 GCA_041688925.1 Acidimicrobiales bacterium
GAAACCGCAGCGGTCAACGCCAGCGCCAGAAACGCCGTCTGGGCGTCAGTTCCGGCGCCAGGGGGCCGAGCCGGCAGCACCGACCGTGCGATGAGCAGCACCGGCCAATGCCATAAATAGATGCCATAGGATCGCTGACCAATCCATCGCATCGGCGTGCGATCGAGTAGCTCGAGCAATGGTGTCCGTGCGCCCGGAAGCGTTGCGATGATGAGCGCCGTCAGTAGCGACGCTGCCAACAGGCCACCCTGATACGTCCACCGAGCGGTGCTACCAAGGGTGGTCAGCAGGATCAAGAGCAAGACCAGGCCGGCAACGCCCATCCAGGCTCGCACGGCCAACCACCGCGGTCGGTGAAACCAGCTTGTGGGGTCAGCCATGCGGTAGGCAAGCGCAACGCCGATCATCAGGCCGAAAATGTGGGTGTCGGTGCCGTAATAGACGCGGGTCACCGAGTAGTCACGGGTGAGCAAGGCTGCCATCAGAACAGCGGAAATGCCAGCGACCATCAGTGCTATTGCGGCGGAGCGCTGCCTGGTCACGTGCAGCACGGCCAACACGGTGAACGCTGCCGGCCACGCCAGATAGAACTGTTCTTCGACCGCCAACGACCACAGAGGGTTCAGCAGTTGCGATTCGGCGTTCGTGAAATAGTCCGTTCCCGCCGAGATCTCGACCCAATTGGTGCTGAACGTGAAGGCGCCGAACACCTGGCGGGCAATGTCGACCAGCAGGTCACGATTCACGAACGACGCGACCGCGGTGCTGCCCAGCACGACCAGGAACAGCGCGGGGAGCAGGCGTCGTGCCCGCCGCAGCCAAAAGGCTGCCAAGTCGATTCGGCCAGTTGTTCGCAGTTCGACGATCAGGCGGGTGGTGATCAGGAAGCCACTCAGGACGAAGAATACATCGACGCCGACGAAACCTCCGGGAACCGTCTCGGGCCATAAATGAAAGGCGATCACTAGGCCAACAGCAACTGAGCGCAGACCATCGAGGCCTCGGATTCGCCCTTGCATCGGCGGGGCAACGTCGGGGGATGCCACTGTCTTCATTCGTCTAGCCGTCCTTGAGTACGTCTCGACCCGGCAGCGCCCCGACAATCGCTGCGTACTGCCGCAACTATCTGCTGGCAGCCTCCGCACCTCATTGTTCAGACCCTATCGACGGCAGCATCGTGAATCGGGCGCTTCGACCGGCCAGGTACCGTTCGAAGCGTGGAGCTGGCGAAGCAAACATGGGGCGAGGTTGATTCGTCGGCGACGCTGCTGGTGCCGCTGGGTTCGACAGAACAGCACGGTCCTCACCTTCCGCTCGACACCGACGCTCGCATCGCCCAAGCGGTCGCGTGTGGAGCCGCAGCCGAGACGAACGCCGTAGTCGCTCCGGTGTTGCCCTACGGCTCCAGCGGTGAGCACGCTGGGTTCGCTGGCACCCTGTCGATAGGCACCGAGGTGCTGCATGCCGTCATCGTCGAATTGGTGCGGTCGGCCGCGCTTACCTTCGAGCGTGTCGTGTTGGTCAACGGCCATGGTGGCAACCATCAGGGGGTGACGGCGGCAGTCGCACAGCTCGTTTCTGAAGGCCATGGGGTGATGAGTTGGTCGCCCTCGATCCCTGGCGGCGATGCCCATGCAGGACGAACCGAGACATCGCTCATGCTGGCGATCGCACCTGAATCTGTGCGGCTCGACTTGGCCGAGGCCGGGAACACCGCATTGCTTCGAGACATCATCAGCGACTTGCGTGCCAGCGGAGTCGCAGCGGTGTCGAAGAACGGCGTCTTGGGCGACCCGACCGGCGCCAACCCAACCGAAGGCGCGCAACTGCTCGCGACACTCGTCGAACACCTGCTCGCCACCATCGCCAATCAGCAGCCACAAAATCTTTGAACCTGCTCGTTGGCTATTCATTGAAACGGTTCAGAGATGCAGTGGCTCGCCGGCTAGACGGTGACGGGTGGGTCGCCCTGGACCTGGACACGATGGATGGTGCGGACGTCATCGCCGTGGTCGTGAACCGCGTAGTGCAGCACTGAGCGGTTGTCCCACATCACGAGATCGCCTGCGTCCCACTGATGTCGGGCCTGGAAGTCGGGTCTGGCTGAATGCTCGAACAAGAAATCGAGTAGACCCTGGCTCTCGGCAGACCGCCATCCGTCGAACTTGGTCGTGAACGCCCGGCACACATAGAGCGCATCGTCGCCTCGGTCTTCGTGACGACGCACCACCGGGTGCACGGAGCGAGGCGCATCGGCAGGATCGCGACGGTAGAGCCGAGCGAGCCCTTCGGCGGTGTGCACTGCGTTCATCGTGCGAAGCTGTTCTCGAAGCGATTCGGAGAGCGCATCGAGCGCGACATGCTGGTTGGCGAAGGCAGTATCACCGCCGATAGCGGGTGTCTCGAGCGCGTAGAGCATGGTGATCTTGGGCGGAGTTGGCTCATAGCTCATGTCGCTATGCCAGTGCCCGTTGGGATCCTTTGCCTTGCCGCGATTCTCGAGCCGCATCAACTCGGGGTGCTCAGTGCCTCGATAGAAGGGATGTTTCTGCAGCACTCCCCACCGACCGGCGAACTCGATCTGTTCTTCGGCGGTGAGTTCCTGATCAGGGAACGCGAGCACAAGATGCTCAGCAAATGCAGCCCGGATCGTTGCAAATTCGCTGTCGCTGGCGGTGCGCACATCGACACCGCGCACCACCGCTCCAAGCGGCGCTCCGAACCGTGCAATCTCGACCATGTCCGCCAGTCTTCCATGACTTGCGGGTCGGGTCGAGCGTGCTTCAGCTTCGACAGGTGGCCGGGGGCCACCGAAATCGACTATGCAGGTTTCGAACCAAGGCGGACGGGCCGTGAGTGGTCCTGTGATGGTTGGGGCACAACGCCAGCGGTCGATGCTGCGGCAACTGCCTCGTCGGCATGGCCGAGCGCGCAGTCGGGGTCGGGGCCGTCGAGCGGGATGCCGGCGAAAAACTTGGCGGCCATGCAGCCGCCTCCACACGCGTCGTAGGCGTTGCACGAAGCGCAAGCTCCGGCGGCACCGGGCTCGCGCAGTGAGCGGAACAGATCAGACTCACGCCAAACCGAGGCGAACCCGCCGCGGTCACGCACATTGCCGGCCATGAACTCGTCATGGATCACGAATGGGCAGGCATAGACATCGCCGATCGGGTCGATCAGGCAGACGATGCGGCCAGCACCGCACAGATTGAGGCCGGGAAGCGTTTCGCCGGTGTCTGTGCCGAGCGCGTTCAGATGGAAGAACGAGTCACCCGTGAGCACATCGGGGTGGTCGATGATCCAACGGAAGATCTGTTGCTGCTGAGGGTGCGTCAGGCGCAGCTCTTGATATGAGTCGACGCCGCGACCCGACGGGCGCAAGCGGGTGACCCGCAGCTGAGCGCCATAATCGTCGGCCATCATCTTGTAGTCGTCGAGTTGGTCGACGTTGTGGCGGGTGGCGACGCTCGAGATCTTGAACTCGCCGAAGTCGGCGGCTGCAAGGTTGTCCATCGCTCGGCGAGCGGCTTCCCACGAACCTTTTCCACGAACAGCATCGTTGGTGGCGGCGTCGAAACCATCGAGCGAAATCTGGATGTCGAGCAGGTCGGTCGCAGCGAACTGCTCGGCTGCTGCCTGGTCGATGTAGTAGCCGTTGGTCGAGAACTTCACGCCAACATGGCGGTCGATGGCATGCCCGACGATCTGGTTGAAGTCCTTGCGGATCATCGGCTCGCCGCCGCCGAGGTTCACATAAAACACCTGAAGGTCGGCGAGTTCGTCGACGACAGCCAACGCTTCGGCGGTCGTCAGTTCCTTGGGGTCGCGGCGGCCTGATGAACTCAGACAGTGCACACACGCCAAGTTGCACGCATAGGTCAGTTCCCATGTGAGGCAAATGGGTGCGTCGAGGCCGCTCTTGAGCTGCTCGACAAGCGGGGGAACGGCCTGCGGCTTGGGGCCGAGCAAGATGGGGGACTGGGTTGCGGTCATTGTTTACCCAACAAAAGAGATAGCAGGAGGTGTCACGGGCTCGATCACGCCGGCGTCGGCCAGTGAAGCCAGTGCCTTGACGTGCGCCTGGCGGCTGCGGTCGTCGGCCGGAACCACGATGGCGTCGATCGCTGCGTCGGCAGAATCATGGTCGGCGAGCCCGTCAACCAGCTCGACCAACTTTACTGACTTGAGGAAAACGAGGCGCCGGGTATCGAAGTGATAGGCGAGCGCCCCGAAAGGTTCAGGCCGAAGCCCAATCTTTGAGCTGCGTTCCCATTTCGTCGACGAGTCGAAGGTGCGCGAAGACTCAGGCTGCGGCTGTTCTTCGGTCGCTGGATCTGCGGTCGCACTCGGCATGGTCGTCTAGTAGACGCCGCACATGCCGTCGATGGAGATCTCTTCGACGAGCAACTCTTCTTCGACGAGCACTTCTTGTTCGACAGCGGTCGCTTCGGTTTCGGACTTCGGTTCCATGGGAATCCCCCGGGGTTAGCGTGAGTGCGTGTCGGTGCAACGAGTGCGTTTGGAACTTGATTCCAACGTCCGACGTCTCTCTAACGGTATCGCACTTATGGGGGGCTCCCCGTTTCGCCTGATTCGTATGTCTA
>JBDNHG010000102.1:0-4181 GCA_041688925.1 Acidimicrobiales bacterium
CGGCGCCCATGAGCACATCGCCCAGCTCAATTGCCCGCTCGACCTGGCCGGGAGCATGTTGCAGCTCACCCACTCGGCTGGTCACGTCGATCGAGTCGGCAACGATCAGATCGGCTGCTTCGAGTAGATCGCCGCCCAACTCGCGCTTGCCGATCATGTCGGCCCCAACGGCCACCACATGGGTTCCGGGCCGGACCATGTCGAGCATCAGCAGAGGTTCGCGCGAGGGCGTGCAGCAGACGACGATGTCGGCATCGCGGACCGCGTCAGCTACCGAACCTGCTGTCTCAGCTTGGTTCTCGGCAGCGAATCTCGATGTCGTCTGCGCCGTTCGGCTCCACACGGTCACCACCTCGATGGCGAAAGCCTCGCGCATCGCCGCCACCTGAAACGCGGCTTGGTAGCCGCCGCCCAAGATCGCAAGCCGAGTCGAGTCGGCGCGGGCCAAGGCCACCGCGGTGACCGCTGATGCCGCCGCCGTGCGCATCTCGGTGAGCCATCCGCCATCGAGCAGGATGGCTGCTGGCGCTCCGGTGCGAGCATCGATCACCGAAGTGAAGCCCGAGTTTCCGCCGTCGGGAAACCCACCGGTCGCCACCTTGAACGCGAGGTGATCGCCTCCGAGGTACGCGCCCTTTACATGAAGTTCGCCCCCGTGGTCGAGCGTCATGGCCATCTCGTCGGGCGCCAGCACCGATCCCGATGCCAGGGCACAGAACGCGTCATGCATGGCCTGGCGTGCCTCGGCAATGGTCACCACGGCTCGAATCTCTGTTTCGTCAACTAGTCGCACGATCAGGCCTCAGTGTTGGAGAAAGTTGAGAATCGCTGGCCAGGCCCGCTCGTCCTGAAGCAGGAACATATGTCCGCCGATGAAGGACGCCAGCTTCGAGCGCGGAATACGTTCTGCCAGACGTTCGCTGTTTTCGGGCACTGCAATGCCGTCATAGATGCCGTGCGCGACCAAGGTCTCGCACAAGATGAGATGTAACCGGTTCCAGGTGTCGTGCGTTCGGCGGGCTTCGATCTGCTTGAGCAGCCCTGCCGGTGGCTCTGCCGGCCTTGGACGACTATCGAAGAACCGTTTCATCTGCGCCGCGACGTCGTCGTTATAGGAACTGCGGATGTCGTAGAGGCCCGCTGCTTCGGCGATGGTGCGGCCAGGGGCATACAGCTCGTGCAGCGGATAGGACGCCCCACCTTCGCCTCCGCTCGACGTGCAACACAGCACCAGCCGGGTGAGCCTGGTGCCTGCCATCGTCGCCAACTCTTGCGCGACCATGCCGCCAAATGAAACGCCGATGACGGCGAAGTCCTCGATGTCCTGCTGATCGAGTAGCGCGAGCGCGTCGCGAGCGAAGTCGGCCATCGTCGGCTGATACGAGTCATCATGCTGTTCGCTGCGCCCGAGACAACGGTGGTCATAGGTCAGCACGTCGAAGTGTTCGGCGATCGGCCACTGCAGCGCGTTTGGTTGGTTGCGCAAGTCGCTGCCCGTGCCATTGATGACGAGCAGTGGGGGCCGTCGCCAGCGCGGTCGGTGCACAACGTCACGCCCCGATCGAGAAGCTCGACGAACTGTTCACTCATGGCACAGTTGTACTACCACTCGAGCCGAAACGCCGAAGTCTGCTCGGCGGACACACATCGAGGCGGCATCGGCTCCTATGGTTGAGCCATGACGATGGAGCCGCCAATCGAACTCGACGTTGTCAATCATATTCAACAGACGCGTGACAGCTACTCACAACTCGGTTACGACTCGTACCGCTGGGCCCACGAACCCGAACCCGCTGCATTCGTGCGTCCGCCCAAACCGCTCGCAGAGTCGAAGGTCGCCTTGATCGCCTCGGGTGGCATCTATCACGTTGGCCAACAGGCCTTCCATCACAAGGACGACACGTCGTATCGCCGAATTCCGATCGACGCAGCGGTCGCTGATCTACGCACCAGCCATTTCGCCTACGACATGACCGATGCACGAGTCGATCCCAACGTCGTCTTTCCAATCGACGCCCTGCGCACCATGGTTTCGTCGGGCACGATTGGTTCGCTGGCCGACCATGCATTGACGTTCATGGGTGGCATCTACTCGCAACGGCGGTTGAAAGAAGAGCTGCTGCCCGAGCTCACCAGCGAGATTGAGGCACTTGAACCCGATGTCATATTGTTCGTGCCGGTTTGACCGGTTTGTCATCAGTCAGTTGGACTGATCGCACGCCATCTCGAATCGCTCGGCTACCCGACCGTCTCGTTGACCTCATCATGGGTCATCACCGCCAGCGCCAATCCCCCACGCGCCGCGTACCTCGACTATCCGCTCGGCCACACCGCAGGGCGTCCGAACGAACTCGATGAGCAGATCGAGATTGCCACTGCGGCGCTGCGGCTCATCGAAACAGCGACCGAGCCCGGCCAGATAGCGGTGTTGCCGCACCGCTGGCCGACCGAATGGAAGTCGAAAGCTCGCGAGCTGAGCGACAAACGCAGCGAACGATTCGACACCCCACAATACGAACGTCCCGCCGACGCTGCGGCCGCAGCAAGCCAAGACTGAACCCTCGTGTTCGAGGGCGCCGTCAGTTCGAGAGCATGAAGTCGAGTTCAGCGGCGAGATCCTCTGGCTGCATCCCGCCGATATGGCGGCGCACCTCGCCGTTGTCGTCGATGAACACATACGACGGTTGTGCGGTGACCCCGAACACAGACCAGATCTCGCCGTGTAAATCGGCCACATGTTCGAATCCGGCAACGCCGTAGTCATCGACGAATACAGCCATCTCGTCGCTGTCATCCTGTCCAGCGATACCGATGAAACGGACCTCATCTGCATATTCTTGTTGAGCCTCTGCGACCGCAGCGGCACTAGCTTGACAGTGCGGTCACCACGGTGCCCAGAACCACAACACGGTGTCCTGGTCAGAGAGTTTGGGGTAGTAGATCTGGCCGCCTCCGACGGCGTTGGCCTGCAATCTGATGCCGTCAGAATCAGGCCCGGCCGACCCGCACGCAGTGATCGTTGTGCTGGCGAACAGGACTCCCAGCAGTATCGCTACATACCGTTTCATCGGGTCCAGCCTAAGAAGTTCAGACCCGATACGGCCGGAATTTAGCCATTCATTGGTGTGTTTCTAGTCACGGGCGCGTATCCATGAGATCATCACGGCAACCCACGAGGAGGAACCGATGGCCACACGAGGAATGCGACATGCGGTGTTGTGGGTGAGCGACCCAGCGGCAAGTGCCGAGTTCTACGAACAAGCGCTCGGACTCAAAATCAAGGCCGGTGAGGGCGACGCTATCTTCCTGTCATCGCCCGATAGCACTACCGACCATGACCTCGGGCTGTTCAAGGCCACCGCGCCCGCAAACGATGCTCGGGGCGTGGGTCTCTATCACATCTCGTGGGAGGTCGGCACCCTCGCCGACCTCGTCGATGCCAAAGAGCGCCTCGACGCAATGGGTGCGTTGGTCGGCGAGAACAATCACGGCGTCAGCCGCAGTCTCTATTGCCAGGACCCCGACGGCATCGAATTCGAGATCATGTGGGAAGTGCCCCTCGATCTGCTCGATGACGATGCGCCATCGAATATCCCGCTCGACCTCGACGCCGACATCGCACGGTGGGGCGCCGACCGCTCCAGCCGCGGCGCCTGAACCTCCCGGTGCTCTTTGACTACGACGATCCCGCACACACGATTGGTGAGCGATCGACCCTGCACCCAGCGGCGCCTTCGTCTCCGCCAACGCCGCCGAACGATGCGTGGCTATATATAGCGCTCGGTGTTGTGACCGGGCTGGCCATCGCATTTGCCGCCTGGGCGCTGTGGCCCAGCGGCGAACAAGCCATGACTCCGGCCAACATCGATACCGCAATCGTGCAGGCCATGGCGACGCAACCAGCCGAACCAGCCACGTCGGGCGCAGATGCCTACGAGAAGATCGCACCCTCACTGGTTGTAATTCGGGCAATTCGCGATGGCGACACGGTCGACACGAGCAACGGGTCCAACCTGGGCGGAGGCGTAATCATCAACGACCAGGGCCAGATCATCACCGCCAATCACGTGATCGCTGGTGCTGACACTGTCGAGTTGGTCTTCGCCGACGGCACCACCACAACCGGGCGGCTCGATGCCAACAGTGTTGCGCTCGACATCGCTGTCCTCAGTCCAACCAGC
>JBDNHG010000103.1:0-3345 GCA_041688925.1 Acidimicrobiales bacterium
ACCTGGCCGAGAACAATGCCCGCCATGCCAAGGGTCATGACGAAAGCAGGCCCGAGGCCGTCGCCAAACGCCGGGCCCGCAACCAGCGCACCGCCCGCGAGAACATCGCCGACCTCATCGACGAAGGCAGCCTCGTCGAATACGGGCCACTCGTCATAGCGCCACAACGACGCCGCCGTGAGCTGCAAGACCTGATCGACAACACACCCGCCGACGGCATGGTTGGCGGCATCGCCACCGTCAACGGCGATCTCTTCGAACCCGAGGTCGCACAGACCGTCGTGATCTCGTATGACTACATGGTTCTGGCAGGCACCCAAGGCGGGCAGAACCACCGCAAGAAAGACCGCATGTTCGAGCTTGCCGAACGCCAGCAACTGCCAGTGGTGTTCTTCACCGAGGGCGGAGGCGGCCGTCCAGGTGACACCGACGGCGTTGGTTTCGCTGGCCTCGACTGCCTGGCGTTCGCCTATTGGGGCAAGCTTTCAGGCCTGGTCCCAATGATCGGCATCAACTCTGGTTATTGCTTCGCCGGCAACGCCGCCATCCTGGCCTGTTGTGATGTGATCATCGCAACCGAGGACTCCCACATCGGAATGGCCGGACCAGCGATGATCGAAGGCGGCGGGCTGGGCACCTATCACCCGACCGAGATCGGCCCGATCGACGTACAAGAAGGCAACGGTGTCGTCGACATTCGAGTGGCAGACGAGGCCGAAGGCGTCGCCGTGGCCAAGAGGTATCTGGCGTACTTCCAGGGCCCGATCAGCGACTGGGAGGCCCCCGACCAAGAGGCACTTCGTGACGTCGTGCCCGAGAACCGCAAACAGATCTATGACATGCGTGATGTCATCACCGGCCTGTTCGACGTCGACTCAGTGCTCGAGCTTCGACCCAAGTGGGGTGACGGCATGATCACCTCTCTCGCCCGTGTCGACGGGCGTCCGGTCGGTGTGATCGCCAACAATCCTCATCATCTCGGTGGCGCTATCGACGCAACCGGTGCCGACAAGTCGGCTCGTTTCATGCAGCTGTGCGAGGCCCACGGCCTGCCGATCGTCTTCTTGTGTGACACGCCGGGCTTCATGGTTGGACCCGAAAGCGAAGCAGAAGGCATGGTGCGACGCGCTGGTCGCCTGTTCGTTATCGGCGCCAGCTTGAGTGTGCCGTTCATGACCATCATCACCCGCAAGGGTTATGGCTTGGGAGCCCAGGCCATGGCCGGTGGCGGCTTCAAGCAGCCGCTGTTCACCGTTGCCTGGCCAACCGGCGAAGTCGGAGGCATGGGCCTCGAAGGCGCCGTGGTGCTGGGATATCGCAAAGAACTCGAGGCGGTCGAGGATCTCGTCGAGCGTGAGGCGTTGTACGAAGAGAAGGTCAACCGCATGTACGAACACGGCAAGGCGGTTTCGGCTGCGTCCTACTTCGAGTTCGACGACGTGATCGATCCTGCCGACAGCCGCAAGTGGATCATGACCGCGCTGCGTTCTGCTCCATCAAGAGAGTCGACACCCAAACGTCACCGGCCCGTCGACACCGTCTGACACCCACGATCTGCCCCTCAAACCCTCATCTCTGAACCTGTTCGATGGCTATTTCATTGCAATGATTCAGCATGGTTCAGAGATCGTGGGAGGACGGCTGGGGGGTTGGGGATCAGGGGGTTTCGGTTCGGCGGACCCAGACCAGGTCACCGGTGTCTGAGCGGACGAGAGATTGCCACAGCGGCACGTCGAGCGACGGATCAGGCACTGGTGCTTCGGCCATCACCGACAGGGTCGTGGCATGGCGCGTCGACCGAGCGTTCAGCCACCGACCGTCGGCCTGTCGTCCGCGACTCTCGCTTCGATCACCCGCCGCAGCCACACCCCATCGATGCGAACGCCAGCCCCACCCGTCGATCTCGATTCTTCGGTCATCGAGCAGCAGTTCGCCGTGCACGATGCACGGCACCTCATAGGAATTGATCGTCGGCCCGGCGATCAGCTCAGCGTCGGTCTCCCATTCGAGCTCGCATCCCAACGCAGTGCGAATGCCATAGGCGCCATGAAAGACATCGGTAGGGTCATCGAGTTGCACGGCGAACGACTCGATGTCGACCGTCACATGGTCGAGCGCTGTTTGGATACCGATGTCGGCCCAGAGTCCAGACGCCCGGATCTCGAGGCCCGGTGGTTTGGGGGCGACCGCATCGAGCTCGACCAGCGAGATCAGAGGTGCACCGGTCTGCACGACGGATGCATGGAATGCGGCGCGGTTGTGCTGTGGCCAGATCAGCAACTCGATGGACAGCGCGATCGACCCGTCGACTTGCACCACGTCGAACAACCAGGCTTCGACCCAATTCGATTGCTCGGTCGCATCGTGCGGTCCTTCGTCAGTCGGCACAGCGATCACCGCTGCACGCTAACCGAGTGCCAGCGGGTCGGGCGACGTCAGATCACGTCGCTAACTGTTCAGCCGGCGATTGGGGCCAGGCGAATTTCGACACCCGAACGTGTGACCCGGTCACCGACGACAGGTAGTGCGCTGTTTTCCGCAGGTGTTCCTCGCTCGCACCAATGTTACGACGCGAGGTACATGTTAGATAGGTGAGGCAGATGAACTGCCCACACAAGGTAGGTAAACAAGCCTGGGCCCCGCTACTCACCGTGGCGGTCGATGCGGCATCAGCCGCATCGCACCCGCATTTCGGCGTGTGATTCGTACCATCATGACTGTGCGCTATCTGAGCAACGAGTGGATCGAGGCGGCTGACGAGGCAGTTCGGGCCGCGTCATCGAGTGCGCCGGCAGAACGTTTGACCATCGACCAATACATCGAGGGTGCAATGAGTTACCGGGTCGTCATCGAGCGCGACGCATGTTCGGTTGGTGCCGTGCCGACGCCCACTACCGAGGCGGCCGACGCGTCATTCCGCCAGAGCGAAGCAACGGCCCGCGCCGTCGCGCAGCGCTCGACCGACGCCCATCAGGCCTTCTTACTGGGACACATCACCTTCGAAGGCAACGTCGACGTGCTCATCGCACGACGCGATGCCTTTGCCTGGCTCGAATCTGCCCTCGCCCCAGTCATGTCTCACACTGAATTCGTTTAGCCACCACTCGAAACAAAAGCCCCCGGGCCGGTCGTGACGAACAAGGCCCCCGGGACCGTCGACTCGTCACCTCAAAACAGGGTTTCGACGAGGAACGAGGAGAAAGCCGGACTAGTGGGGATCGAAGGACGTAGCGAAGCGGTCCGGGACCATCGACGTGACAACTCCAAAACAGCGTTTTTCGCCCTGCGAAAAAGGCAGACTACCCGCTAACGACCGAGGGCGGCTGAGGCTTTGGCTCGGGGGTC
>JBDNHG010000104.1:0-2859 GCA_041688925.1 Acidimicrobiales bacterium
ACCGCAGCAATGACCGTCGGCCTCCTGCGCGACCTCGACGCAATCGACGAGGGACGCACGACACGGCGGAGTCAGTCGTTGCCGACGGGTTCGCAGGTTTGTGTTGACGCGCCGGTTTGCGGGTCGATCCGAGTAGTGCAGCAACCGCTCCTTCGACCACGACGCCGGATCCCGACGACGAGCCGCCGCTCTCGATCGAGCTGCCGTCGGATCGGATACTGGCAAAGGATCTGCAACTGCACCGCGTGGTCGGTTTCGATGAATGGATCGACACGGGATGTTCGAACCGCCAACTGGCTGTGCTGGTCTGGCTTTCGATGTCTTGAGCGTCGGGTTGAACGCGTTTGTGGGACGCCGATGCGGGTGCGGCACCGGTCTTCGAGTGCCGGTTCGGGCGCTGCGAGGGTCCGCCGAAGCGGCGGTGAGCGGGCTGAGAAATCATACCGGATCGCTTGCGATCGAACACGTGTTCGATTAAGGTAGCTTCATGACGGCAGGCACGAGCGACACGTTGAACGATCACTTCGATGACATCGCCAAGGCGCTCGGCGTGATCGAGGAACGCATGACGTTCATCGTCGACACTGACGAACTCGGTGACGCCATGTGCCAAGCGGTCGAGCTCGGTCATCGGGTCGTCGCGCTGCAAGCCCGTCTCGGGCTGCAGTGCACCGCCAACAATGTCGCCGCGCTGCACGGTCAACGCACCATCGGCCAATACGTGGCGTCTCGCACCAACAGTCGGGCGGTCGATGTCAACCAGCTGGTCAAGTCCGCAAAATGGTTACGTGACTACCCGATACTCGAAGCCGCCTACGGCGTCGAGTTGACAGACGCGCATGTGAAGCAGCTCCGCAAACTCGACACCACCTATCAGACCCATGAGAAGCTGCGCGGTGATCAACAGTTCTTCGTCGACACTGCTGCGTCGTGTTCGTTCACCGGGTTCGTCACGGCATGTGAGTACTGGCTGGTGATCATCGACCCCGACGGTGAAGAACCCAAAGACCAACTCGACAGCGCCCGGTTCCGTATTGGCAAAGGTCGCGGCGGCCGCGGTGAACTCACCGGCGAATGCGACGCCGCCACCGCAGCCGACATCCGCACCGCCGTCGAACATGAAGCGAACAAGCTGCGCATCGCCGACAAAGGCGCCGGCGTCGAACGAACCGACAGCCAACGCCGCATGGCCGCCACCGCCGACCTGATCAAACGAGGCTTTGCCCGCCCCGACGGTTCATACCCGGTGCCGTTGGGCAACATTGTCATGTCACAAGACGTTGCCGAATGGGCCCTCGAAACCCTGAGCGGCGACATCGAGCCAAGTGACACGGTGCCGGTGCACCCCACCAATGTCGACGGCCGATGCGAACTCATCGACGGAACACCCATCCACCCGTTTCTCGCCGTACGCGCCCTCGGGCTCATTGGAACCAGCGCCGTAATCAAGCCAGCGAATCTGCGCCGCTACATCCTCGACGCCAAGAGCCGGGTGCTCGATGTTTCGGCCAACGCTCGCAGATTCCCCGAATGGATGCGCACCGCGGCACAGATCCAAACCAGCGGCGCCTGCGGCACCCACGGCTGCGACAACCCCTACCACTGGCTCGAAACCGACCATGTCCAACCGGTCGCCCACCGCGGCGAAACCCGCTTCGACAACGCCGAACCACTATGCCACCCCGACAACCAAGCCAAAGGCGCCACCCCCGGCCAAACAGCGTGGCGAGACCGACCACCACCACCCCGCAGACGACCCCGCCGCCGCAGCCAACCACCCGACGACGACCCCGACGCCTTCTGAACACAACAGGTCGAACGCATTGTGACGTCAACTTTTGCGACCCCAGCGCGTCGAGCACGTGGGGCACTTGGTAACGGAGTACTTCATACCAAGTACGCTGATCAGATGGGTGTTCAACGTTATGTCGTGTCCTCGTCGGGCCAGCTGTCGTTGCCGGCAGATGTCCGACGCCGATGGGATCTGGTCGACGGTGGTCCCGTCGACGTCATCGACCTCGGCTTTGGCGTGCTGACGATCCCACACGGCCAAGGCCCGACTCTGCTCGCCGATCTCGTGAGCCGCGGTCAACACGCGGCCTTCGTCGCAGCGCTCGGCGACCCTGACCTCGCCACGACGTGAGCGTCATCGTCGTCGACGATCATCTGTTGCGCGACATCCTGACGAATCAGGTGGCTTCGCAGTTCGCAGCCGAACTCGCCACCGCAGAGGTGTACACGACCAACCTCTGGTACCTGCGGCTGTGCCGCAGCGTGGCAACAGCTGCTGGTGGGCAGCTGACCGGTGTCCTCGATGGCGGTCAACGTCGAGCGCTCGGTCGACAGTTGATTGCTCTCCCAGAAGACATCGGAATCCTGCCGTTCGTCGATGTCGTCTGGCGCATGGCCGAGCGGCACACCGAACACGCCCTCTCCGCGCTGTCGTGCGAGGCGCTTGTTGTCGCTGAGCATCTTGGCGCCGAGATTCACGTCTGGGCCGGCGATGACGGCCCGAACCTTCGAGCTGCGTGCGGCGAGCTCGGCGTGCCGTATCAAACAGTCGCCTGACTTGATCGGTGTGTCGGCCCGAGAGCGACCATGTGTCGGTGGCTGTCGGAGTTCGGTGTCACACCGCAGTGGTATGTTCGGTGAGCTTTCCCTTCTTCACGATCAGGGAAAAGCCATGTCTGCCCATCTTTTCGGCTCAGTCACGTTACCGAGCGATCTACGCCAAGTCGTCGACGTCTATCGTCTGCATCACGACCGGGGAGTTGGCACGGCCACGCTGCTTGACGGGTGGCGAGCCTTCCTGACTCAGACGCTCGCGAATGGCCCGCTTGCGCTCATGTCGAGTGCATG
>JBDNHG010000105.1:0-10476 GCA_041688925.1 Acidimicrobiales bacterium
CGCCGCCTCACGATCGGGCTCGGGCTTCGACTCGATTGCGCCCAAGGCCGCGGCCTCATCACCTATGTCGAGATAGGCCCGCGACAGGGCGTAGTTCCACTTTTCGCCCCACCCTTCGTCCCAGGTCGTGGTTGCCTCGACGAGCTCGAGCAGCAGGCCAGAAAGTGTGCCATTCGACGCTGCGATGCTGCCGTTCTGAATCAATGACATGCCAAAAGTGTCGAGGGGCTCAGACCGGGCAACTGCCAGCGAAGATCCCAAGTACGCAACGAGATACTGCGTCAAGTACTCGCGGGTGGTTTCGACGAGTTCGCTGAGTTCTTCGAGGAGCGGCTCATCTAGCCTGTTGCCGAGAGTGACCCTAGTTGATCAGTTGTCGCCGCTATCACTAGTGTCCTCGTCGGCGCCGCCCGTATCGCCCGCAGGGGCGTCCTCGCTGGCGTCATCGTCAGCTGCGGCGTCATCGACGCCGGTGGACTCGGAGAGCACGTCGCGTGCTGCGTCGACCAGGCTCTGATAGCGACCGAGGTCGCCGGCGATCAGCGCCTGTTTGGCATCGTCGAGCAGCCTCAAGGCTTCTTCGGCAGCAGGGCCTTCGCCGATCGTGATCACATCGCCTGATGGCACCCGCCCACCGGTCAAACCGCTGAAACGGACATCGCCAGCACAGGTCGGGTCATCGTCGCCGGCTTGCAGACCGCGCACCTCGACGCCGAACAGCGCTCGAATCGAATCGGCCAATGAGTGACACATCACGACGCGGTCCGCGTGCGACACGATCACCCATTCGAGGTTTGGTTGCATCGTGCCGGTCGCGATGACATAGAGCGGCCGCACGTAGATCAGCGAGTTTTCGATCGGAACCACGATCAGGTCACCGAACTCGACGGAGGAACCTTCGTCTCGTGCGTTCAGCAGCGAGATTTGGCGGCTGACTTCTTCTTGTGAGGTGACCTGAGACGCCACCAGAGCAGGACCCGGGGCTCCCTCGTCGCCGCCGCGGTTCGCTACGTCATAGCTGACGAGACGGCCATAGTCTTGCGAGCCGACCTCGCTCACTCCAACCATGAACGCTTGAAGCTCTTTGCGCTGATCGTCAGCCGAGAACGGCACGAACGAGCGGAAGATGACGAACTCTTGTTTCGTGTCGTCGGGCAGTCGCAGCAGGCTGTAGTACGGATCGACGCGGTTCTCGGAGCTGGACTCGACACCTTGAGCGTTGGTCGTCGACGTCGAATCTGCACCCTGCACGCCGCCAGGATCTTGGGCGACAGCCCACTCGTTGCTGCCTTCGAGAAGATCAGCGGTCTCGTCGATATTGATATGGTACTTGGCCCACATGTTTGTTTGCACGATGAATATGTCTTCGGGATAACGCAGGTGGTCGATCAGGGCGTCAGGCATCTCGTCAAAGGGACGCAGCAGATCAGGGAAGACTTTTTGCCAGGCGGCGACGATTGGATCGGTCTGGTCGACGACGTACAAAGTAACGGTGCCGTCATAGGCATCGACCGTCGCCTTGACCGAGTTGCGCACATAGTTGAAATCGGATCGAAGTCCGGAGTCATTCGCCACGTTGAGGTTGTTGCGCGGCTGGGCGTAGGGGTAATTGCTGGTCGTCGTATAGGCGTCGACCACATACAGAATGCGCCCGTCGATCACCGTTGGATACGGGTTGTGATCAAATTCGAGGAACGGTGCCACCTTTTCGACACGATCACCGATGTTGCGGTTCCACACGAACCGGCTGTCGTCGCGGACGAAGTTGGAGATCAGTGGATCGATGCTCTGGAACCGCAACGCGAACATCGACCGGCGCCAGAAGCTGCCGGCGCTCACGCCACCTGTGCCTTCATAATTGTGCGATATACGAGTGCTTCCGTCGATCGAGTCGATTTCGGCGCGGTCGGTGTCGACGATTGCGTACCCATCCATGTTCTCGCCGTAGTAGATGCGCGGCTCGTCGATCGGTACGTCGTCTTCGATCTGATTGTCGATGGGCACATCGCCGATCAGGAAGGTCGGCAGGCTGTCGCGGATTCGGTTCGCAGGTGCCAGCGCCAAGCCGTTTCCGTGGGTGAAGCTGAGCACTTTGCTTTCCCAGCCGCTTTCGGGAATGCCCGAGGGGTTCAACTCTCGGGCACTGACCACCACCTGGGTGGGCACCCCGTCGATCACATAGCGGTCGACATCGAGTTCGACACTGTCGAACGTGAAGAACGAACGTTCAGCCTGTTGCAGCTGAAACGTCTGTACAGAGATTTTTGGGTCGAGCAAGGGCACCGCAGGAACGTTCAGCTCGCTGGTTGCAACATCTTGACCGGCGAGATCCTCGTCATAGGCGAAGACCCGTTCGTCGACGACGCCGAGTCCGAACGCATTCTGGGTCGCTTCGATATTGCGCGAGACGTAGGGCGCTTCTTTGGTCGTCTCATCAGGGTCGACCGAGAAACGCTGAACGACGAGCGGATAGATGCCGCCCATGACGATCGATACAAGCGCCCACAAACCAACAGCAACGGCAGGAAGCCCCCAACCCTTGCGTCGGATGTTCACGAGGAAGAGCACAACCGACAGCAGCGCGATCAATATCAACAAGTTCAGAACCGGCAGGCGAGCCTTGACGTCGGTGTAACTGAGCCCCGAGAACTTGCCGTCGGTCGAGTAGCTGAGCGCATATCGATCGAGCCAATAGGAGAAGGCCCGAACCAGAGCCATTGCACCCAGCAAGAACGAAACATGGGCCTTGACCTGCGGTGTGACGCGCTCGTTGACGCTCTGGATTCGAATGCCGCCGGCCAGATAATGCATGGCGATCGTGAGTACCAGCACAACCATGAGCGCCGTGAAGAGCCAGCTGGCAACGAAGTTGAGGAACGGCATGCGAAAGACATAGAAGCTGAGGTCTTTTCCGAACTGCGGATCGACCTGGTCAAAGTCAACGCTGTTGGTGAAAAGCAGCCAGTTGCGCCACTGTGAGGCCGCACCGGCCCCGATACTGAGGGCGAACAGTGCGGTGACGCCGAGACGCACAAGCCCCCACCGAGCGCCGATTACCTCGCGGAAGCGCGTGACGGCTTCTTCTTCGGGGCTTGCCTCGCGATATTGCGGCGCAAGCCGATCAGCGAGCCACAGGTTGGTCCAACACAGGACCGAGAAGAACGTGATGAAGATCAGCGCAAGGATGATCTTCGACGACAGCACCCGACTCCAGACGTCGGTGTAGCCCACCGCGTCGAACCACAGATAGTCGGTGACAAAGTTGGCGATGCCGCGCACCGACAGCAAGAGCGCAAAGAGCCCCACGACGATAAAGGCCAGAAGCCCCCTCGTTCGTCCACTCATCGCTGGCTGCGACCGTTTCGGGCGGGGCATTGCTGATTCAGGGCGCATTCTGCGCTGAGCCTACCGGAGAGGGTCAGCGGATAGCACTCACGAGGTTCTCAGGTCGCCCACATATTTCAAACCTTCAAGACAGGCAGTTTGTTCGGTGCAGCGGCCGATGCCCACGGCATTACCGAGTCTTCAGGCAACGCATCGCACAGCCCAGCAACACACAACAGATTGGCGAGCTTCGTAGCCGCCATGCCCAGATGATCGGTCTTGCGTTGGCGATAAAACGCTCGTAGCGGGTCGAGATGCATGTCGGCAGCTTCGACGTCGAGGCCATCGAGTGATTCAAGCCGTTCGCGAATCGGTAGAACGACGTCGATTGTCAGCAATTCTTCGACTGCTCCGGCGGGAAGATGACCCTCGAGCGCCTTTTCGTCGATCAACGCAGCACCAGCGCCGTACGTGATAGCGGCAACCTCATTGATGGCAAGGATGTAACGATTCACATGTGAATCGACGTCGCCGACGATTGCAGTGAGTTCGACCCGCTTCTTCTTCGCAGCACGGATACCGGCGAGCAAGTCATTCTGTTCGTCGGCGAGTGCACGTTTCAGACGCCGCTCGAGCTGAAGTGCGGCATCAGCGATCACGGCATCGCGCTGTGCTTCGAGATCGCGCTGCGCTTCGAGATCGCGCTGCGCTTCGAGTCCAGGAGTCTGCATCGGCTCAGCCTTTGCTGCCTGAGTGTCAGCAGCTCGGACCGCCGTCTCAACCAGCGTGACTTCAACCAGCGTGACCTCAACCGTGGTATCCGCAGCCGTGGTGTTCTTCTTCTTCTTCTTCTTGGCTGCAACCGGCTTGTCGCCGGGCCGCTGAGCACGAAGCGCATCGAAGATTCCGGGCGAACTCGCCTGAGCTCCGACTGGCACTGCGATGACTTCTTCGATCTCGTCGCAAGGATCGACCACATTGAGGTCATCGTCTGCGAGCTCGGCCAGTTCGGCGTCGATCGGGCCGTCAAGCGACTCGACTGTTTCGGATTCGAGCTCGGATTCGAGCTCGTCGGTCTGGTCGTGGGGGCTGACTGACACCGGTGCAGCGGTGCCAGCCTTCTTTGCATCGGCAGCTTCGATCATGGCTGCGATGGGGTCGAACGGTGATGCCGCAGTGGCGCCACCCGCCGACGCTTTCAACGTTGGCGCAACGGCGGGCGCCCTTGGCTGCGGCGGTACCGCATTGCGCCGCATTGCATCAGCGACTTTGAGCCGCTGCGGCGCCGACGCATTGGTTGCGTCGGCGTGTGACAGCTGTGGTGGGTCGAGCGGACGTGGCAGAGCGGCAGAACGCAGGGTCGAAGAAACGGCGCCATCCGTCGCGGAGGCGCCAGCACGTGGAGACGCGCTCGCAGGGTCAGACCCCGTGATCCGGCCGATCATCTTGGCGTCTCGCAGCTCGGCCTCGAGCTGTTCACGGGTCGCTGCAGGTTCTGCAACTACGGCACGGGCAGCACCGTCGCCTCGCACCTTGGCTTCCTTGAGGGAAGACTTCAGATCAACCGTTGTCTCGTCGAGCGTGCGCCTGACTACTTCATAGGAACGGAGCAGGCGGTCACGACCAACACGAAGGCGTTCTACCTGCGCCCGCGCCTGTCGGCGGCGACGTTCCATGTCTTCGAGAATTTGCGCCCGGGCTTCTTCGGCTTCGCGGATGAGGGCGTCACCGTCGTTTCGGGCTCGCTCGACGCGATCAGCTGCCTCGGCCAGCGCCGCCTCTGCCTCAGAGCGGGCCTGGTCCTTGATCGACTCGGCCTGCGATCGGCCATCGGCGACGATGTCGGTTGCAGCCAGTTCCGCCTCGGCGCTGCGTTCTTGGAGCACTGCGGCGGCCTGCTTGCGCATCTCCGACGCGTCGGTCTTGGCGTTCGTAAGCAGTTGCCGAGCAGACTTCTCGGCGGCAGCGACACGTTGCTCGCCGGTCACCCTCGCCTCTTCGAGCACCGATGCGACCTGTTCGCCGAATTGACGATTCAGCTCGGATGCGTCATGAGTCGGCGCATCGCGCAGCGCTTGTTCGGCCGTTTCGGCGCGGCGTACTGCCCGGCCCAGGCGGGTGCGCATCTCGGATTCACGCTGTTGTGCGTCTTGCAACGAGTCAGCGACGGCGCGCAAATACTCCTGGACCTGACGCTGATCGAAGCCTCGGCGCTCGAGGTCAAACGATTGCTGAACAACCTCGGCCGGATCGACCGCGGTGTCCAGCACCTGTTTTGGCAAAGGCTCACCCACGGCGCTGATGGTATTCGCCCCCGAACCCCCGATTTGCGCATGGTGCACGCCTCATGACGATGTAAACATCAGCATCATGTCCAACATCAGCATCAGGACAAGCAAAATTGCCACTAGGCGCGTCGAGAAAAACTTTCCGCGTGAAGACGAAATTGGGCCAATCGCGCCGCGCTAGATGCGGATGCAAACCCGTCGAGCGGCCGCGTACGCGGTCGATGACCCCGCCCGCAGCGCAATTCGAGCGCGCGATGTTGCGGTCTTCGCCAGGCGGTCAGGTCAGGAATTGGTCGACGTCGCCGCCGAGCTCACCAATTGCCTGCAGCGCTTCGTCGAGCGTGTCGACGCCGATGACGATCATGTCGTCGGCGTATTCGAGAGCCTCTTCATAGTTGCCGGGGATATCGAGCGGTTCGCCCGACTCTCGATCCACGAAATTGTCGCAGCACTTGGGCACGATGAAGACGTCGGCGCCCGAACGTTCAGCGGTGACCGTCTTTTGCTGGATGCCACCAACCGCTCCGACGTTTCCGTCACGGTCGATCGTTCCGGTCGCCACGATGTTGAGTCCGTTGGTGAGTTCGCCTTCGCTCAACACGTCGATGATCGCCAGCGTGAAGGCAAGCCCTGCCGACGGGCCGCTCACACTTCCGGTACGCACGTCAATGTCGATCGGGAACTCTTCGTCATAGATGGTGAGCGTGCCGATGCCGATGAACGCGCGTGGCTCATCTGCGCGAACATCGTCTGACAAGCAGTCGTCGTCGGCAGAACCAACCGTGAGGTTGACGAGGTCGGTGCGCATCGACTGGGTTGGATTGGCCGGATCGATTCGCTCGATGAGCAATTCGATCTCGTCGCCGATGTCGACCGTGGCCAAGGCCGCTATTAGTTGTTCACCGTCGAGCACCTCGGCGCCATCGACACCGACGATCAGATCACCCGTGCCGAGCGTGCCATCAGCTGCAGTACAGGGGAATACCTGCGCGACCTCGATGCCGAGCGGCGTGACGATCAGGTCATAACCGAGCTTGCGAAGTGCAACAACAACCGCGGAGTCCTTGGACACTTGCATGCGCCGAATATCGGCTTCTCGCAGCTCGTCGGCAGTCTGGTCGCCTTGCACCTCGTCGTCGCTGCGTATGCGGACGTTGCTGTCGAGCTTGGCGTCGAGCCACTGCCACGGAGAGATGTTTGCCGTCTGAGAGACGGTCACAAAACCGATGTGCCCCGTCGGAATTGACACCAGGTCGCCAGGCGCCTCGACAAGCCCGATCGTGTCATAGACCGACCCTGGCCGGATGGTGTAGTACGGCAATCGCACCACAGACGCGGCGATCACCGCTGCCACCACGAGCGCACCCGCCACGGTCCCAAAGATGCTCCAGCCGCTCCAACGTCGATGTGAACGAGGTGCGACCGCGCCGCCATCTTGCGGCGGGCGTGGTGGCGGAACCGTGGATGCGAGCGATTCGGGCGCTGGCGGAGACGTTGTTTCTGAGGTCGTCGATGGCTCGGCAGCGGCGGCGTTGTCGGCGGGCGACTCAGCCGAAGCAGCATTTGTGGGCGGTTCAGCGGTGTGCGACATGGGTTTTGCGTCCGACGCGATGTTGTGTGTGCCCGCCTGAGGCATAGTCGGCAGAACAATTCTCGGCGGACTCTCTGGCTCTGGAGCGATCACTCGAGCAGTGTCCGCCGCAGACTCGGCTGCGGTCTCAGGTGGTGCGGTCTCAGGTGGTGCGGTCTCGGTCGCGGTCGCGGTCTGCGAGCTGTCGATCGGATGGTCTGATTCGACGGGCGGCAACTCGATCTCGGGGTCGCCGAGCACAGCATTGGTCATTGGCGGGGCTTCGCCGACCGTGTCATCTGCCGGGTCTGTAGCAGCGAGACCGATTGCCGGGGAACCGAGTGCCACATCGCCATGGCCAGGAACAATGCCCGCGACCGGTGAGTCTGACTCATCGGTACCGACAACGTTGTGTTCAGACGCACTGGTCGTGCTCGTCGCCGGCGATGCCGAATCGACATTTGGTACATCGCCAGGATCGGCCTGCGTCCTCAGATGACGGCGCACCATGGCCCCCGCGCCGACAACCAGCGCGGCAAGGCCAATTCGCCGGCGATTCATCGGCATGTCCCTGCACCGTGGCTCGACCCGTTCAACCCGGATCGGGCAGATAAGGTTGGACTTGTCGTGTCGCCCGTGCTCTTATTCTCAGTCACCGTGATCCTGCTGGCCTTGTGCCAGCAAATCCTTGCACCGCGTCTGCCATTACCGGCAACGCTACGCGTTTCTTCCCATCGAGCGACGTCGCTCCCTCGAATCGACCCAAATATGTCGCTGCATGCGGCGACCCGCGTCAGCGATCCGGGCGGACCTCGGTCGCGCCGAGAAGCCCGCGGCCGAGGCCGAGACCCGTTGCGCGGCCATCGAGCCATCGTCGGCCGAGACACCCGAACGCCGTGGTATGTCCGGGTGCGTTCGCTGATCATTCTGATCGTGATCGTGCTCGGCCTCGGCATGGCCATTGCCGGTGTCACGTTGCTCATCATCGCGTCCGGGCGATTCCTGCTCGAGATTCTGGCCGGATAGTGGCCGTCGCATCGGCCGCTCCCCCGCCCCCCGACCCCGCTGTTGTACAACGTCATCGTGACGTCGTCATAGCGGGCCACACCGGCGACCTCGCGTTGATAAACGAACACCGCACCGACGCATCGCCCATGGTCCGCGAAGCCGTGTTATCCGCCCTGTTTCGGGTCGGCCAGTGCACCAAAACCGACATCGAACACGCCTTTGGTGACACCGCTGGTTGCGTGCGAGCACGAGCAGCCGAACTTGCAGCTCAGGTGGCAGGGGTATCCCCCGCTTCGCAACTCGCCGACAGCGACCCAGCAGTTGTCGAGGTGGCGTGTTTCGCCTGCGGTGAAACCGTCTGGCCACCGGGCGACGCCCCGATCAACGAACTGTCGTCGATCGCCACGAACCATGACGACCCCCTCTGCCGCGAGTCGGCGGCGGCCGCGCTCGGAGCCATTGGCGACCCTGCCGGCCTCGACGCCGTGCTCATCGCGTGCAACGACCGCGTCACCGTCCGTCGGCGAGCCACGCTCGCGCTTGCCGCCTTCGACGATCCACGAGCCGATGCTGCCCTACGTGTCGCCCTCGACGACAAGGACTGGCAAGTTCGCCAGGCAGCCGAAGACCTCCTCGAGGTCGGCCGAGTCCTCGACGGACCCCCCGATCCCGATGCCTTTGCCTAACGACGGCCGGTGTTCATGAACATTGCTTTGACTGCTTCGTAGCTCTCGATGCATCGGCCGGCTCCGAGCACCACGCATTCGAGTGGGGCGTCGACGCAACGCACCGGTACTTCGGCTTCGCGGGTCAGGCGTTCTCGGAAACCTCGCAGCAGTGAACCACCGCCGACAAGATGGATGCCGGTGACGAGTAGATCCTGTGAAAGCTCGGGCGGCGCCTGCGCCAAACATGCCAGTACCGAGTCGATGATGGATGACACGGGTTCTTCGACCGCCGATCGCACGTCGGCCGGGCTGAGCACGATCGTTTCGGGCAAGCCGGTCATCAATTGGCGGCCACGCACCTGGGCCTGAACTTCGCCGTCGGTATACGCCGCCGAGCCCGTGACGATCTTGATCTCTTCGGCGGTTCGTTCACCAATGGCGATGCCGTGTTCGCGGCGCACATATTGCTGGATCGCAGCGTCGAGATCGAACGACCCCACTCGTACGGCTTCGAGCGCTACCACGCCACCCATCGACATCAGTGCCGATTCGCTGGTGCCGCCGCCGATGTCGACGACCATCGAACCGACCGGCTCGTTGATCGGCAGGTCGGCGCCGATGGCTGCGGCCAGAGGCTGCTCGATCAGTTGGGCTTCGGCGGCTCCGGCACGTCGTGCTGCTTCGATCACCGCTCGGCGTTCGACGGGTGTGATCGCCGACGGAACACAGATGACTACACGAGGACGGTTGAACCGGTTGACGCCTACTCGCTCGAGCAGAAGTCGGATCATGCGTTGGGTGACATCGAAGTCAGTGATTGCACCCTTGCGCAATGGGCGCACGGCAACGATGTATTGCGGCGTGCGACCAATCATCTCCCACGCTTGGTGACCCATGGCGAGCACTTCGCCATTGTTCTGGTTGAGCGCGATCACAGACGGCTCGTTCAGAACGATGCCCTTGCCCTTGGCGTAGACCAGTGTGTTGGCCGTACCCAGATCGATTGCGAGGTCGCGTGCCAGAGTTAGTGCCTGGTGTACTGACCGGAACTAACCGGCCAGCCAGTCGCCTCACGTTGCTGTTGCATCAGGGGCGCAACACTGCGCAAGTCGGCCGGTGCATTGCGGTGACCAGCACCACCTGAGTAGCGGCTGCCGAGATGCAGCACGGTTGAACCCACGACGAAGATGACGAGGGGAATAGCAAGAAAGAGAAGCGGCGACATAGAAGCTCGATCAGTCCGTTGAAGGGGCGACAGAGAGGTTAACGGAACCATCGGCCGCAACCGTTGCTTTGGCCAAATCATCTATTTCGAGAATGTGCTGTGCTTCGAGGCCCCAGCTCTCGCCGGCGTCCCAACGTTCGCGTTTCCAAATGGGAATTGTGGCCTTGAGCGCATCGATACAGAACCGCGCCGCGGCGAACGCATCGGGTCGATGCGGCGATGACGCCACAACAATGACGGCGCTGTCGCCGACGACCAACTCGCCGACCCGGTGGATCATCACCAGCCGACCGAGTGCCGGCCAGCGCGTGCGAGCTTCGGCCGCGAGCTCAGCCAGCCGTGGTTCGACCTGCGCTTCGTATGCCTCGTATTCGAGTCGGTCGACGCCGGCGC
>JBDNHG010000106.1:0-3879 GCA_041688925.1 Acidimicrobiales bacterium
CGACATCGCCGATGCTGATGATTCCGCTCAAGGCGCCGTCGAGCTCGACAGGCAGGTGCCTGATTCGTTTCTCGGTCATGAGTGACATCAGCGGCTCGACGTGATCGGTTGGCGAACAGGTAATGACCTGCGATGTCATGATGTCGCCCGCGGTCTGGGTCGATAGCTCGGTGGTCGGGTTCAGCGACCGGACGATGTCGCGCTCAGACACGATGCCGTCAATGGCGGTGCCATCTGAGGACACGACAACAGCACCGATATTCGCTGATCGCCGCATCTCGACGACTGCTGCCACGGTGGCATCGGCCGTGACGGTGGCGACGTCAGACCCCTTGCTACGTAGAAGTTCGGCTACCAACATCAGTGACCTCTCTTATTTTGGGGAGGACACTCCATAGTGACACGTCAACTGCGGTTGCGCTCGCCCATGCAACCCGCAGACCCACCAATTGTGGCGCCGCTAGTCTCACTTCATGGCTCAGAACGCCTACGACAACGCAGAGTTCTTCGATCGCTACATCCAGCTTCCCCGACAAGTCCATGGACTCGATGGCGCCCCTGAGTGGCCGACGATGCGGGCCATGATCCCGCCGCTCGTCGACCTGGGCTGTGGCTTCGGCTGGATATCGCGCTGGGTAGTGGCGGCCGGCGCCGCATCAGTCGTCGAAATCGACCTGTCTGACCGAATGCTCGACCGTGCGAGATCGGCGGCAGACAACGACGCTGTCAGCTACCAGCAGTGCGATCTCGACGAACTCAACCTCGATCCGCAGGCGTTCGACATCGCCCTGAGTTCATTGGCCTTGCACTACGTGCACGACCTTCCCCGGTTGCTACGAACGATCGAGGCAGCATTGGTTCCCGGCGGTGCCTTGGTGTTCTCGGTTGAACATCCGATCTACAGCGCAGCGAGCAAACAAGACTTCGAGGCCATGTCCGATGGCCGCCTCGTTTGGCCCCTCGAGCAGTATCTGGTCGAGGGACCACGGCAGAATGATTGGTTCATCGACGGGGTCATCAAGCAGCACCGCACCGTGGCGACTTATGTAAACCAGGTCGTTGACGCCGGGTTCCGCATCGATCACATCGTCGAGTGGGGACCGTCGCCGGAACAGATCACTGAACGTCCCGAACTCGCTGTCGATCTGCATCGGCCCTGGTTTCTGCTCGTCGCAGCAAGCAAGTCCGATTGAGCGTTGGGTCACGCTGGGCGAAGCCAAATCGTGTTGGGCGGGCTGTGCGAACTAGCGTTGGGGTGACGCAAAACGAGGTATGACATGCGATTCGGAATCTTCTATGAACACCAACTTCCCAAGCCATGGAAAGACGGCGACGAGGAACAGCTGCTCAACGACGCCATCGACCAGGTTGTGCTCGCTGACGAACTCGGCATAGACAACGTGTGGGCGGTCGAGCATCACTTTCTCGAGGAGTACTCACACTCATCGGCCCCCGAAGTTTTCCTCGCTGCCTGCGCGGCCCGCACCGAGCGCATCCGCATCGGTCATGGCATCAAGCACACGCCTGCCAACTACAACCATCCGGCGCGTGTGGCCGAAGAGATCGCGACGCTCGATCTGATCTCACGAGGCCGGGTCGAGTTCGGCATCGGCGAAGGCGCCACCCGGATGGAACTTGGCGGCTTCGGCATCCCCGCCAAAGAGAAACGGGCCATGAGCATCGAGGCCGGCGAACAGATCGCCAACATGATGACGCTCACCCCCTACCCCGGCTACGAGGGCGAATCATTCTCCTTCCCTTGCCGCAATGTGCTGCCCAAGCCAAGCCAGAAGCCACACCCGCCAATGTGGATCGCATGCACGAACCGTTCGACCATCGAACTCGCTGCTCGGCTCGGTATTGGCGCGCTGCCGTTTACCTTCGTTGATCCGGCCGAGGCCGAGCACTGGGTCAAGGCCTACTACGACATCATCAAGAGCGACGAGTGTGTGCCGCTCGGTCACACCGTCAATGCGAACATCGCGCTCGTCACCGGCTTCTCGCTGCACGAGGATCGGGCCGAGGCCATCCGACGCGGACGCGAGGGTTTTGAGTTCTTCCAGTTCGCCATCAGCGCAATGGTCACCAAAGACAGCGTGCCTGGCCGAACAAATCTGTGGAACGATTTCCAGGAGATGCGTGGCGCTGATGCCACCGAGACATTTGTGGCCAAGGCCATGGCCAAAGGCGACAACTACTCGTCCGCTATCGGAACGCCTGAAGACGCCCGCCGTCACATCCGCGAACTTGAAGCCGCCGGCGTCGACCAGCTGATCTTCATACAGCAGGCCGGGCGCAATCCACACAACGACATCTGTGATGCAATGAAACTGTTCGCATCCGAAGTCATGCCCGAGTTCAAAGAACACGAGGCCGAGCGACTCGCCGCGAAAGAAGCCGAACTCGCGCCGTACATCGAGGCGGCGCTCGCCCGCAAGAAGTGGATGCAGCCCATCGCGGACGAAGACATCCCCATCATTCCGGCCGCAGTAAAGAGGGCGCAGGTACCCGGAGCAACACGCCCGAACGCCTAACGAACTTGAAGCCCCAGCCTTCAGTTTGCAGACACCATCTGAGCGACTTGCCAAGTTTTGGTATTGTCGATCTATGACTGAGATGCAGAGAGCACGACTAATCCCTGTTTCGGGGATCGGCAGCACGGCCGAGGCAGAACAGCGTGCAACGTCTGCGCTTCTTGCCGTGATCTCCATAGTCCGAGAATTCTCCGATTCCCTATTCAGCCCGTTCGGAGCGTCCAAGGCGAAGAAGGCCGTCGTTGAGACCTTCACAGAGATCGACATAAAGCTCGCAACCGGCGGGAGGGTGCGACCAGATGGTCTTGTCCGAGTCAGCTATGGATCAACTACGTGGAGCGCCTTAGTTGAGGTCAAAACAGGCGATGCGAAGCTCGAGGCCACCCAACTGAACAGTTATCTCATCGCTGCACGCGAGATCGGCGCCGACTGTGTCGTGTCGATTTCGAACGAACTGGGTGTTGCTGGGGCCCATCCGACGACGGGCCTCAACATTCGATCAAATTCGAAGATTCAGATGCACCACATGTCATGGACAAAAGTCCTCGCTGTGGCGGTTAAGAACAAGGTGCATGCCGGGGTCGCGGATCCCGAGCAGGCCTGGATTCTGGGCGAGCTGATTCGGTACCTCCAGCATCAAAACTCGGGTGCAACAAGCGTGTCAAACATGGGCGCATCATGGACCGCAGTTCGCGACGGAGCACGTGAGGGCACGCTTAAGAAATCTATGGCCGAAGTGTCAGATATCACGAGTCGTTGGGACCAGCTCATTCGTCAGATAGCACTGCACCTGAGTTCGGAGACCGGCGCGGATGTTATCCAGCACCTGCCAAGGGCCCAGCAGGACCCGAAGGCGAGACTTACATACTTGTGTGAATCCCTCGCAAACGACGGGACCTTGCCCGCCGAGATCCGTGTGCCCGATGCGGCGGGTGACCTCGAGATCACGGGAGATCTGCGCGCCCGTCAGATCTGCATCCAAGTCTCCCTCGCTGCTCCCGGCGACAAGAAGGGGCGAGGCTCGATCAGCTGGCTCGTGCGCCAACTGGACGCGGCTCCACCGGACCTTGTCATCGAGGCCTACGCCAGGAATGCGCGCACCCCTGAGAGCGCCACGCTCCTCGCCGTGCGTGACGACTCAAGCGTTCTCCTTGCAGAGGGCAAGACAGACGTTGCGCGCTTCGTGCTAGTTCGTCGAACAGAAGCCGGCCAGAATGGCAAGAGCGGCCTAAGGAAACCAGGGTTCATCGACACTCTCACTACCGCCGTCGATCGGTTCTATACCGACGTGTTGCAACACATCACCGCTTGGGTCCCTCCAGCGCCACAAGTGAAGCGACCGCCA
>JBDNHG010000107.1:0-2946 GCA_041688925.1 Acidimicrobiales bacterium
CGGTCTGTGTCGCTCATCACGTCTTGGATGCCGTCGATCCGTTTCCATGTGGCGATGGGTTGGTCGCCATGATCGTCGGGGACATAACGCGATGTTGTGATCCGCTCGTGTTTGTGGATGTAACGGCCGCAGTTGACGAATGAACTAGTCACCTCGACCCGACAGATCAATAGCGCCCCGGGATAGGACGCCAGAAGAGAGTCTTGGTCATCGATGCTGGCGGTTCCTTGCACGCGCAGGCGCTGGGGCGTTTCGATGTCGATGAACAACAGTCCGACTTTGCCGGTCGTCGAGATGTTTCCCGCCGAAAGAAACATGCCGTTGCCGTCATAGAGCGGGAAGGCCAGGGTCTTTGGGTCAATGACCGTGACAAGTCCAACGCCGCCGCCCTTGTAGGAAACAGTCGGCTCGCCGTCGGCGGTGACCGTCGACAGATAGAAGAAGTCGCGCCCAGAAATGAACGCCTGCAGATGGCTATTGATCGTGTCGTTGACAATCGCCACCTCGAGGCGATCAGCGAGTGGACGGCTCTCGAACTCGTCTTGGAGTTGGCGTTGTTCGCCTGTGTAGAAGTTGTCGTTCGCTGAGGTATTGGTCATCGTCTGGCTCCGGAGGCGTTGTGAGTTCTTTAGCTTCGCACACTGGCGTTAGTCCTCGCGACCCATACTGCGTGCCCAGACCGAATGCCGTGGGAAAGGTTGCGTGCATTGTTAGGACAAATATCCTAAACTAGATATCATGATTTCTTTTGAACAACGTCATCTGTTTGGTGCGTTGTGCTGGTGACCATGTGTGTGGCTCATTTCTGTGGTCGGACTGACAAATGACCGTGCGCGTCGGAGTACTCGACGACCATCGGGCATTCGGCGAAGTACTGAGCTTGGCGCTGGCTGGTTTCGACGGCATCTATCCTGTGGGGGTCGCACACACGGTCGACGCCCTGGTGGCGTTGGCACTCGAGCACAACCCAGCGGTCGTGCTCGTCGACTATCAATTGATGCACGAAACAGGAATCGATTGTGCCGACCGGCTTGTCGCCGAGGGCCTCGACTTGCGCCTCATATTGTTGACAGCGCATGCATCGGGCGATGTGATCACTCGGGCTCTGGGCGCCGGTTTCGAGCCGGTGCTCAGCAAGGAGTCGCCGATCGCGGACATCGCTCAAGCGTTGACGAACCCCGCATTGCAGTCGGCCACCCCGCACGGCCGCTCGGTCCACTTCTCGCCTCGGCAACGCGAAGTGCTCAATCTCATGGGTCAGGGACTGGATCCCGCCTCGATCGCCGACGAGTTGTTCATCAGCGTTCATACGGAGCGTAGCCACGTCAAAGATGTGCTTCGCACGCTGGGCGCCTCAACCCAACTCGCAGCGGTCACCAAAGCAATCCGCGAGGGCTACCTGCTGCCGCCAACAATGCACGAACGGGTTCGCTAAGCACAGGGCCGGGCCTTGCCATATGTGCGGCCCATGAACCGGTGGTGATCGTGGTCGCCTACGGTGCAGACATGGTGTTTGATCAGCTCCAAGGGCCAGCATTGCAATGGTTGGACAGCGTTGGTGAAGCCTCGGTTGTCCGCGGATTGTTGACAATGCAGGCCGAGCCGCGAAGCGACTGGTTCGTCGACCCCGTCACTGGTCACCGCACGGCGAACGCTGCAGTACTTTGCGCCGAGCTCGAAGGCGACGGCCAGGTATCGGCGCTTGTAGCGGTTGACTTCGCGGCGACCTTCGACGCAGGTGTGCTGTTCGTGCATCAAGGAGCCGACGACTACGCAAAATTGTGCTTCGAAGTGTCGCCAGCTGGCGATCGCACGGTTGTTTCGGTGGTGACCCGAGAGGTGTCCGACGATGCGAACGGCCCAGCCATCGAGGGTGACCAGGTGTATCTGCGAGTGTCGAAGTTCGGCGAGGCCATCGCATTCCACTGGTCGGCCAACGGGCACTATTGGAATCTTCAGCGGTACTTTCAGCTGCGTAACCCGGCGGCTCAGACAGTTATCGGCTTCTGCGCCCAGTCGCCAACAGGTGAAGGCTGCACGGCTCAATTCAGCGAGATCGGCTGGACAGCGACCTCGCTGATCGACACACGCGACGGGTCATAGCGGGTCTGAGCGTCGAGTTGGGCTACACGAGCGGCATCGATATCGGTCGTTCATCGGCGCCGTAGCCGATCGTGGTCGGATCGATGTCGGCAGCAGCGACATCGAACGCGTGCATCATCCCGGCGACCATTCGTTCGGCGATTGTTCGGCCTGGACAGCGGTGTATGCCAGCCCCGAATTCGAGGCGCACCGTCTCGAGGTCGATGGTGACCATATCGCCTGCCGAGATCGTGGTTCCGGCCAGCTCGGTTGCTTTGGTCGCAACCCGTGCTGTGGATGACACCGCGGGGCGCCGGATGGTCCCGGTCAGCTCGGCAAGAAGCGTGGCAGCGAAGAGCGCTGCGGTGGCATCGTGCGTTTGGTAAAGCAGCGAGAGACGGGCAGTGGCATCGTGGCCGAAGCCGCCGAATCGTGCTTCGAGCCGATCGGTGGCGTCGTCTGCGTTCTGAGTCGAGGGCTGTCCACGCCCGATCACCTCGGCCACGGCGCGCACATCGCTGCGCACTGTATTCAGGTCGGCTTCGGCAACGCCGAGTGCTGACGCCATTGTCTCGACGGGCACGACATAGGCAATGTCAGCGACGGCATCGGCGGCACCGTCGGCCAGCGCTGAGATGGTGCGCCGTGTTGCATCAGCAGCGAACGGAAAGGCATCGATCGCTCTGATCAGCCGGTCGATGTGCCCGCGACGCGCCGCATGGTCATCGCCGGACGTGAATCGAGCCATGTCGTGTCGGAGACGGGCGGTGGTGCCTGGTTGCAGCGTCGTCGGTGCAGGTGGAGGAACCAGCGAGGATGAGAAGAGCGCGGCCTCGGCATCGGCGGCAGACATGATGATCGACA
>JBDNHG010000108.1:0-5969 GCA_041688925.1 Acidimicrobiales bacterium
CCGAAACGCTGGCTCGGTCTTCTGGCTGATCTTGATCTTGTTATCGACACCAAGTGCCTTGAGCATCGGTGGATGAAGATGCCAGGTAAACGACGCGTTGCGACCGCCGACAGCCTCGACGGCGTCCTGCGCCTGGGGGAGTGTCATCAGCCGAGCGACCTCGTATTCGTCCTTGTACGCCATCAGCTTGTACAGGCTTCGAGCCACAGTCTCGGTGAGTAATCCGGGTTGGTCAGCCACCTGGGTTTCGGCGTGTGCTGCGGCATCGACCCGATCGAGGAAGCGCAGGGCGTAGTCGAGGTCCTGGTACTCGACTAGGTCAGATGCCAGAAAGGTGATCGTTTCGGCTAGATCGACCGGATAGCCACGCTGGGCGACCTGCTCCTCGACCGTGCAGCTAGTCACTGCGGGCAGATGCGCTGCGCGGGCAGCAAGGTGCTCGGCGGCCGACGGGTCGTGCGCCCATCTGCGGCCAGCGTGCAGGGCTGTGAGGTTAGCGTCGACGGCCACACCGTTCAATTCGATAGCCCGTTCGAGGCTCTCGATCGACAACGGCAGACGGCCGAGCTGTACCGCTGCGCCCAGCAACACCGTGTTGGCCTGCGTCAGGTCGGCGACCTGCAACGCTATGGCGTTGGTGTCGAGCGTCGTGATCGAGGCGCCGTTCGTCGCCGCCGTCAGTCGCGTTGCGATCTGTTCGCTTGGGTACGCGAGCGCAGGATCGGTGATCATCTGGCCCGTCGGCGTCTCAGTTGCCGAGGCGATGATGGCGGTGTCTTCGTGCGCAGCGCTGATGACCGAGTCGGTCGCAGCAACGAGCGCGTCGAATGCCAAGATGACATCGGCCTCGGTCGACCCGATCAGGTTTGATGCGGTTTCTGCGTGGCGAGTCAAGACCACATCGCTCACGACCGGCCCGGCCTTTTGACTGAGGCCGGTCTGGTCGAGCCCATGCACTTCCCATCCGTCGAGCATCGCCGCAGTGCCGATCAGCTGGGCGATGGTGACGACGCCGGTGCCACCAATACCGGCTAGGCGGATGCGAACCGAACGCGTCGCGGAATCGAATACCGGTGGGGGAATGACGCCAACTTCTGCGGTGCCGGGCGCCGAAGCATTGTCGGGTTCGACCTCGACCGTCATGAACGCAGGGCAGTCACCCTTGAGACAGCTGTAGTCGAAGTTGCACGATGCCTGATCGATGCGAGTCTTCCGGCCAAACGACGTCTGCACGGGTTGTACCGAGAGGCAGTTGCTGACGTCGCCGCAGTCGCCGCATCCCTCACAGATACGTTCGTTGATCACGACGCGGGTTGTCGGCTGCTGCCGTATTCCTCGGCGTCGATCTCGACGCAGTTCTGCGGCGCATTCCTGATCGTGAATGAGCACGGTGACACCAGAGATCTCGCGCAAGCCGGCTTGGACCGTCACGATGTCAGCGCGGTCATGGACGGTGACATCTGAGGGCAGATCAATGTCGCGGTAGCGAGTGAGATCCTCGGTGGTGATGGCGACCTTGGACACACCCCATGACTGCACCATGGACACCAGGGCCGGGATCGGCAGTGACGACACGGAATCCTGGCCACCCGTCATGGCAACGGTGCTGTTGCAGAGAATCTTGAAGGTCATGTGTTTACCGGCGCCGATGCAGTTCTGAATCGCCAACTGGCCCGAATGAAAGAGCGTGCCGTCGCCAAAGTTCTGGAACAGATGATCGGACTCGACGAACGGTTCCATGCCGATCCACTGGGTGCCTTCGTTTCCCATTGCGGTGATACCGATGCCCTCGCCGACCCGTTCAGGATCCATCAGCAGTGTCATGCCGTGGCAACCGGTGCCGGCGCCAACCAATGCTTCGGCGGGCACCTTGGTGCCCCAGTTGTGCGGACAACCCGAGCAGAAGAACGGTGCCCGCTTGACCTCGAGCGGAATGCGTTCTCGGGCTGGTGGCGGCACCGGAGCCAGCCGGGTCGCCAGTTTCGGTTCCAGCACCGAACGCAGCGGCGCGACGATGGCGTCTGCGTCGAGCATCCCCCACGAACGGAACAGCGGTTCACCAGCGCCGCCGTGTTTGCCATAGATGGGTGGCGTGTCAGGCGAGCCATACAGGGCGTCCTTCACGAGCCATTCGAGCGTCGGGTTCTTTTCTTCGACGACCAGGATCTGCTCGAGGTCCGGCGCGAACTCACGCACGATTGCCTGGTTGAACGGCACCGGCATCCGTAGATGCAACAGCCGGATACCGGCCGCTTCGATTTCCTCGATTGAACCCAACCCCAGACGTCGCAGCGCGTCGAGCGTCTCGTAGTACGTGTATCCGGTTGCGACGATGCCGAGCCATGCCGACCTGGGGTTGGCGGTGATGCGGTTGAGCTCGTTGATGATGCCGTATTGGCGAGCGAGGGGAAGCCTGATTTCACGGAATTCGCGCTCGACCTCGAGCATGAGCGGCCCCAGGAAGTGAGCCGATGGTTCGCAGTGCCATGGCATTCCGTCGATGTCGTGCGTAGGAATCGCCGGTGCCTTGGTCAGAGCAGGAAGCCTGACGGTTCCCGAACCGTCTGCGATCGGGGTCACGATCTTCATCGACGACCACAAGCCGGTAGCGCGCGATATAGCGACGGCGTGAAGGCCGAGTTCGAGGCATTCGCTCACGGTGCCGGGATAGAAGATCGGCATGTGCAGATCGACAAGGGTCGCGTCTGACGATGACGGCATGGTTGACGATTTGCAGGCCGGGTCATCGCCGACAAGAGCGATGGCGCCACCAAGCGGGCTCGTGCCTGCGAACACAGCGTGGCGCAGTGCATCACAGGCCCGATCGAGCCCGGGGGCTTTGCCGTACCAGATGCCGAGCACGCCGTCGTAGGTGGCGTCGGGCCGCCCCGGAGCCAGCTGTGACCCCATGACCGCGGTGGCTCCCAACTCTTCGTTGACTGCTGGTTGATGCACGATCGGGAGATCTGCTGAGAGTCGAATGGCGCGTTGCATCTCGAGATCAAACCCACCAAGGGGCGAACCTGGGTAACCCGAGAGGAACGCTGCGGTGTGCAGTCCGGCAGCCAGGTCGAGGCGCAGTTGTTCGATCGGAAGCCGTGCCAACGCCTGTATTCCGGTCAGCAGTACCGTGCCCTCGGCGCGTTGGTAACGGTCGCTCAGCTCGTACTCGGGGATAGGTGACACTAGATCTCCTTGTCATGGCGCAGCTCGTGCGGCCGGCCCCACACACGGCCCTTGCGCAAACCAACACTACTTGCGCTGCGGTCGGTGTATCTGACGATCTAACGCGGCGCGAAATGTGGCACCATATGTCCAAGGGGGAATGACGTTATGAAACAACTAACCGGCGTCGATGTCAGCTTCTTGCTGATGGAGACACCAAATTCGTACGGCCATGTGAATGGGCTCAGCATCTATGAACGGCCCTCGGCCGACTTCGATCCGTTCACCGAGGTGCGCAAACGACTCAACATCATGGTCGGCCACCTCGAGCCGTTACGGCGCAAGGTCGTCGAAGTTCCCTTCGAACTCGACCGGCCGTACTGGGTCGAGGACAACGACTTTGACCTCGACTTCCACGTGCGCCACCTTGGTCTTGCACCGCCAGGCGCAGCCGACCAGTTGGCCGAACAGGTGGCCCGCATCGTTGGTCGACCAATGGACCGGTCTCGGCCGTTGTGGGAGGCCTACGTGATCGAAGGGCTTGCCGATGGTCGTTGGGCGCTGCTGCAAAAGACCCATCACGCGACGATCGACGGGGCATCGGGCGTCATCATGCTGCGCATGTTCACCGACGCCTCTCCCGACGCTGGATATGGCTATGAAGAGCAAGCGTGGCAGGGTGAAGAACCCCCGAGCCAGGCCGACATGCTCCGTCGTACCACCCGTAACATCGTGCTAAACCCGGTACGAGGCATGCGCCTGGGGCTGGGAATGGTGCGCGACGCCGCCGACGCGGTCGGTATCAAAGGCATCAGTGATGTAGCGACACGGGCCCGCGATGGCGTTGGCACATTGACCAAACTTGCCGACCCGAACTCCGACACACGCCAAACAGTCAGCCTTCCACTGTCGCCCGCTCCGGCGACGCCGTGGAGCAAGGCGATCTCGCCGCATCGTCGCTTTGCGATGCGGTCCGCGTCTCTTGCTAATCTCAAACGGCTCAAAGATGCCACGGGCGGCACACTCAACGATGTTGTGATGGCAATCTGTACGGGTGCGCTGCGGTCGTATCTGATCGAACACAACGCCCTTCCCGATGGTCCGCTGCGGGCAATGGTGCCGGTGTCGATTCGCACCGGGCAAGAGACCGATCCATGGACCAATCGCGTGTCGGGCATCGTTGCCGACCTGCCAACCCATTGCGAGGATCCAATCGATCGGGTGCGGCTCTGCCGCGAGGCGATGGATGTTGCCAAGCGGCAGTTCGATCTCATGCCAGCCGAGGCGCTCGCGGAAGCCACCGACTACACGTCGCCCGTTGTGGCTGCATCGGCGATCCGGCTGGTATCGAGGCTCAAGCTTGCCAATCGAGTCAACTCGCCGATCAATGTCATCATTTCGAACGTCCCCGGACCGCGCGAAGAGCTCTATTTCGCCGGCGCCAAGCTCGACGCATACATTCCCGTGTCGACGATCTCTGATGGTGTCGGTCTGAACATCACGGTTCACAGCTACAAGGACCGACTTGACTTCGGGCTGATCTCAGACCGCTATCTGGTGCCCGACTTGTGGCATCTCGTCGACCTCCATATCGATGAGATCGCGACGCTGTTCGAGGCAACAGGTGCCGAGTGGGCAGTCGAACCCAAGCCGCCGTCCATGCGACTCGGCGGCGACGGTGTCGAACCGGTCAAGCCGAGTTCCACCGATGTCGTAGACATGATCAAGGCTCGCGCCGATCTCGAAGCAAAGGCACTGGGTGAGGCCCCACCCGCCAATGAGGCCCCAGCCAAGAAGAGTGCCCCCGCCAAGAAAGCGGTCGCCAAAAAGGCGGTCGCAAAGAAGACTGCAGCCAAGAAGGCTGCCTCCTGAAGCCGCCCGGGCCCTACGCTCGCTGAGTATCGGCGCGATCACAGCGGTCCCCGGGGTCCGCGCCGAATTGCATGCGCGTGGTGCGGCCGATCACGTCGTGCGGGCACAGAAGTCTCCTAATTGCAGCTCGCCGAGAAGGTCACCGGAACGGTTTCGTAATAATCCATGACGACGCCGTTGTCGTCGGTGACCGAACCCGACCCCGACAGGGTCTGGCCGTTGATCGTGTAGCTCAGCTCCTCGGAGCTAGTGATATCGAAGGCGTCTATGCGGAACTCGGCCAGCGAGTCGTCGCCCGAGGTGAACTGGTCTTCTTTGCCCAGTTCTATCTGCAGCGAGAACGATTCGATCGAGTCCTTATCGCCAAAGAAGTCATCAACGCTTGATTTAGGGAGGCCGGATTCCGACATGGATTGGCGGGTCGTTACGCCAGTGGACAGCGACGCCCAATACGGGACACCATCTGCGGTTTGACCAGGACCTGCTGCCTCGAAGCCCGTGTCGTGGGAGTAGCAGACCTTAGCTTCGAATGAATAGTCGACTCCTTCGATGGTGATGACCCCGCCCCCTGACCCAAAGCTGGACTCCTGGAGTTCCTCCAACCGGGCTTGGGCATCAGCGAGCCTGTCGGCGTCTTCGCTGTCTATCTGGCTGCCGGACGTGTCGCCGCTGTCGCCGCTTGAGGTTGCACCGGTCTCGCTTGCGTCTGAAGCGCAGCCGGCCAGGGCCAACGCACCCACCAAAAAGGCCACCCAAATGAGCGCTCGTGCGAAGGGCTTCGGCTGTGTTGATTTGCGCATAGTTCAATCTCTCCTGTTTGTTGATGACGTTGCGAGAACTGCTCAACCCGGGAACTGAGCGGGGGATCAAGGGCCTACAAACGCGTTCGTAGTCGCAGCAAGTGGTTCTGAGACCGAGTTTGTTATGGTTCG
>JBDNHG010000109.1:0-2316 GCA_041688925.1 Acidimicrobiales bacterium
AGATCCGGGCACCACCAGCGTGCGCATGCCGGCTTTGACCTTGCGGCCTTTGGCGACCGCTGCCGCGGCTCGCAGGTCTTCGATGCGGCTATTGGTGCAGCTGCCGATGAAGACGGTGTCGACATTGATATCACGCATTGCCATGCCTGGCGTGAGATCCATGTATTCGAGGGCACGGGTGCAGGCGTCGCGCTCACCAGCATCGGCGAAATCGGCTGGGTTTGGAACGGTGCTATCGATTGGTGCGACCTGACCGGGGTTTGTTCCCCAGGTGATGTGTGGCACGCATTCGCTGCCATCCATGATGATCTCGCGATCAAAGACAGCGCCCTGGTCGGTCTTGAGTTCACGCCATGCTGCGACAGCCCCGTCCCAGTCGGCGCCATGTGGTGCGTGGGGGCGACCCTTGAGGTACTCGAATGTGGTCTCGTCAGGTGCAATGAGGCCGGCCTTGGCGCCCCACTCGATCGACATGTTGCAGACCGTCATGCGGCCTTCCATCGACAGGTTCTCGATAACCGAACCGCGGTACTCAGCGATTGCGCCGATGCCTCCGCTGGTTCCGGTGCGCGCCAGCACCGCGAGCACAACGTCTTTGGCCGTCGCACCCTCGGGCAGCTCACCGTCAATGGTTATCGCCATGGTCTCTTGTTTCAGCTGCGGCAATGTCTGCGTGGCAAGAACGTGCTCGACCTCGCTTGTTCCGATGCCGAACGCGATCGCTCCGAACGCGCCGTGCGTGCTGGTGTGGCTGTCACCGCACACGACGGTCATGCCCGGAAGCGTGAGCCCGAGCTCGGGGCCGATGATATGCACGATGCCCTGGTTCTTGTGTCCCATGGGGTAGTTCGTGATGCCGAATTCGGCGGTGTTCGAGCGCAGTGTGTCGACCTGTTTGCGGCCGATTTCATCAGCGATCGGCAGATGCTGATTCTCGGTTGGAACATTGTGATCTTCGGTCGCGATGGTCAGGTCGGGGCGGCGCACGGTGCGGCCTGAGATGCGAAGGCCTTCGAACGCCTGCGGCGAGGTGACTTCGTGAACGAGGTGCAGATCGATGTAGAGCAGCGCTGCGCCGTTGTCTTCTTGTTTGACGACGTGGTTGTCCCACACCTTTTGGCTGAGCGTTCTTGGTTGGCTGAGGTTGGGCGTGCTCACGTTCAGGCCTCGATCGCGACGATTACGACGGCGAGTGTGCCGCCGGGAGCTTGGTAGGACACGGTCTGGCCGACCTTGGTGCCGAGCAGCGCGCTGCCGAGCGGTGAGTCAGACGACATGACGGTGACGCCCTTGCGACGCTCTTCGATGCTGCCGACGAGGTACTTCTCGGTGTCGGTGTCGCCCTCGTAGCGGATCACGACGACGTTGCCCATCGAGACGACGTCGGTGGCCGTGACCACCTCGACGATGATGCAGTCTTCGAGGGTGCCCTCGAGATGCATGATGCGGCCCTCCATCTTGCCCTGCTCCTCTTTGGCGGCGTGGTAGTCGCCGTTTTCGGAGAGGTCACCCAGTTCTCGGGCAGTTTCAATCTTGCGAGCGATGTCAATGCGGCCACGCGTCGTCAGGTCAGCAAGTTCTGTTTGCAAACGATCGTGCGCCTCTTGAGAGAGTTGCTTCGGATCAGCCATAACCGACCAGGCTACCGAACCTGCGAACGAGGTCAGCTATTAGTGCTCGTAGTGTGCACTCGCCGGGGGCGTGCACCGTGACCTCAGTCAATCGTGGAGCGGTCCCGTAGGCTTTGCGGGTTGTACAGGCGCCCGCACGAGGGCTCATGGGGAAGTGGAAGCAATGGCACACAAAGTCGGGATTATGGGCGGCGACGGCATCGGGCCAGAAGTCATTGCCGAAGGCCTCAAGGTCATTGCCGCTTCGGGCGTTGAACTCGAGACTGTTGACTACGACTTGGGCGGCGCTCGGTACCTGCGAGATGGCGAAATCCTCAGCGACGCGACGCTCGCCGAGTGGCGCGGTCTCGATGCTATTTACCTGGGCGCTGTTGGCACACCGGGTGTTCCTCCGGGCGTGATTGAACGTGGACTGTTGCTCAAGATGCGGTTCGAACTCGATCTCTACATCAACCAGCGGCCGTTTGTTTCTGCCGAAACCGGCGTCGACATGACGGTCATCCGCGAGAACACCGAAGGCACCTATGCCGGCGAAGGTGGCATTCTTCGCAAGGGCACGCTGCACGAGGTAGCCACCCAGGGTTCGGTCAACACCCGCATGGGCGTCGAGCGAGCCATACGCTACGCGTTCGACCTGGCGAGCACGACCGAGCGCAAACACCTCACGCTCTGCCACAAGACCAAC
>JBDNHG010000110.1:0-2396 GCA_041688925.1 Acidimicrobiales bacterium
AAACCCATATCGAGCATTTCGTCGGCTTCGTCGAGCACAACGGTTTGCACCGCGTCGAGATTGAGTGACCCGCGATTGATGTGATCGATCAGTCGCCCGGGTGTGCCGACGACAACGTGCACGCCTCGTTTGAGTGCTTGGAGCTGCCGCGAGATTGGTTGACCACCAAAGACGGGCAAGACTTGAACCCGAGATTCGCGTCCGTATTTGAAGAACGCCTCGCTGACTTGAACGGCGAGCTCACGGGTCGGAACGACGATCAAGGCCAGCGGAATAGCCGCATCAGACTTGTCGATTCCGTTGAGTATGGGCAGAGCGAAGGCCGCCGTCTTGCCGGTGCCGGTTGCGGCCTGACCAACCAGATCGCCACCCTCGAGCAGCAGCGGAATGGACTCGCGCTGGATCGGCGTGGGCTCTTCATATCCCAGGCCAGACAGCGCGGTGAGCAGCTCAGATTTCAGCCCGAGTTCGGCGAATCCGCCGGTCGGAGAGTTGTTGGTTGACATGGCACTACCTTGCGACGAGAATCAACCACCCTACGGGCTTGTCTGCGACATGGCAGGCTTGTCGATGTCACACCAGTGGTTTAGGGTGACACCACGCTTCCCCGTGTACCTGAGTGGGGAGCCAACTGTGCTTTCAACCTCGGCGTCGGCCACCTTGCGCGGTATCGACGGTCAACGAGTCCAAGTAGAGGTGCATGTCGTAACCGGCGTGCTCCCATCGTTCAACGTGGTCGGCTTGCCCGATGCATCCTGTCGTGAGGCCCGCGATCGGGTCCGTGCCGCGATCAATTCGAGCAGTTTCAAATGGCCGTCAGGGGCGCGCGTGACGGTCAGCCTTGCTCCGTCACAGGTGCGCAAAGAAGGATCGGGCCTCGACCTGGCGATAGCGCTCGGCGTCATAGCGGCGTCGACGCTCGATGAGAGACGTGCGCGTCAACAGCGCGACGAAGGCGAGATCCGTCAGCCAGAACATCAGCGGCTACCGCCCGAGTTACTCAACGGACATGGGTTCGTCGCTGAGCTCGGGCTCGACGGCTCACTGCGTTCGGTGCCCGGCATTTTGTCACGTGTTGCTGCTGTCGACGACCTTGCCGTGGTGGTGGCTCCGTCGGCGGCACACGAAGCAACGCTTGCCGGCGCTGCGACCGTGCGATGCGCCGATAATCTGCGCCAGGTCGTCGACTGTCTCAAGGGCATCGAGCCGTGGCCCGACCCGCCACCCGCACCCCGTGCGCCTCGTCGACAACCGGTCCCCGATCTTGCAGATGTCGCGGGGCACCCATTTGCTCGCCAAGCCCTTGAGATTGCCGCTGCTGGTGGGCACAACTTGTTGCTGTGCGGTCCGCCCGGCGCCGGCAAGAGCATGCTGGCTCGGCGGCTGCCCGGAATCCTGCCCGACATGGACGACGACGTCGCGTTGGTGGCAAGCCGCATCCATTCGGTCGCCGGGCTGGGTGTCCCGAATGACACCCTGCTCAAGGTCCCGCCGTTTCGAGCGCCCCATCACTCGGCCTCGATGACCGCGTTGATCGGCGGCGGCAGCGGACGTATCAGGCCAGGCGAGATCAGTTGTGCGCACGGTGGCGTGTTGTTCCTCGACGAGTTGGGCGAGTTCGCACCAGCAGCGCTCGATGCCATGCGCCAGCCGCTCGAAGACGGCAGCGTGCACATCAGCCGTGCCCATGCCTCGGTGCAGTTTCCGGCGCAGTTTTGTTTGGTGGCTGCGATGAACCCGTGCCCCTGTGGTTTGCTGGGCTCGGTCGAACCGTGTCGTTGCAGCGACCAGGCCCGCCAGCGGTACATGCGACGGCTGTCTGGCCCACTGCTCGATCGCATCGACCTGCGGGTGCACATGCAGCGACCAACCGCTGGTCAGCTGATGTCACCCGATCGGGGCGAGTCGAGTGCCGCCGTGAGCGAGCGAGTCTTGGCCGCTCGGGCAAAGGCGAAGGCCCGGGGGCTGACATCGAATTCGATGATTCCTGCCGGAGCGCTCGATGAGTTGGTGCCGGTCACAGCAGCCGGCCGATCGATGCTCAAAGGTGCGCTCGCCGATGGTCGCCTGTCGGCACGCGGTCTGGCTCGGGTGCGGATGGTGGCTCGCACCGTCGCCGACCTCGCCGACGAAGATGACGTTTCCGAGAGTTCGATCGCCAGCGCGTTGGCGCTTCGAGCCCGACCGGTGCTGTTCGACACGTTGGGAGCCACCCATGTCTGACGGATCTGCGAACGATCGGCTCCCGATCATGATCGAGACCGAGGCTGACCTCGGCGCATTGATCGCGCTGGCCGGGCTGCCAAACCTGAACCCGCAGCGTCTCTGGTCGCTCATCGAGTTGGGGGCGCCGAGCGACGTTTGGGCCAGGGTCGAGCGCGGCGGAGCGCCGCCGT
>JBDNHG010000111.1:0-3566 GCA_041688925.1 Acidimicrobiales bacterium
ACGGTGCTCAAGGAACGAACCACTGGCCGGGCCGAGATGATCGGCATCATCGCCGCGCTCATCATTCTGTTCGTCACCTTCCGCAGTGTCTTCTCGGCGATCCTGCCGCTGGGTGTCGCTCTACTCGGCCTTGCCGTCGGGTTGTCGATTGTTGGGCTGTTGGGGGCGTTGATCGACATCCCGTCGGTGGCGCCTCGGCTGGGAACAATGATTGGGCTGGGCGTCGGAATCGACTACGCGCTGTTCATTCTGAGTCGCCATCGAGACAACCTCGAAGCCGGGGTGCCGAACGACGAGTCGATTGGACGGACGAACGCCACCGCCGGCCAGGCAGTCGTGGTTGCCGGTGGCACCGTTGTCGTCGCCATCCTTGGTTTGCAGCTGGCCGGGATTCCGTTCGTGGCCGCTCTTGGGTATTCGGCATCCATCGTGGTTGCGGTAGCGGTTCTCGTAGCCATCACACTGCTTCCCGCGTTACTTGGCTTCGCCGGACCGCGCACGCTCGCCAAATCTCATCGCCAAGCCGCCCAGCTCAATGCTGCCCGCTACAACGCTGACCGCAACGATGCAGCCAGCAGCACGACACCAGCGGATGATCACAGTGGTTGGGTGCGTTGGGCTCATTGGGTGGCACATCATCCGTGGCGTTCGTCGATCGCGGCCACGCTTGTGTTGTTGACTCTGGCGGTGCCGATGCTCGACATGAGACTCGGACAAGCCGATGCCGGCACCGACCCCACTTCGACGACTCATCGTCGGGCGTATGACCTGCTGGCCGGTGGGTTCGGCGCCGGGTTCAACGGGCCATTGCTACTCACCATCGATCTCGGTGCCTCGCAAGACGCTGCCGTTCTCGACGTGATCGCCACCGCGGTCGCCCAGGACCCCGGCGTCGCTGCGGTGTCACCACCCGAGGTCAACGCGGCTGGAGACACCGCGATCATCACCGCCATTCCGAAAACCAAACCCCAGGATCAGACAACCAGTGATCTGGTCCATCGTCTGCGTGACTCCATCCTTCCCGACGCCACAGCCGGCGGTGATGCCACTGCGCTGGTGGGCGGGCCGACCGCCGGGTTCATCGACCAGTCCGACAAGATCTCGACGCGCCTCCCGTGGTTCATCGCCGCGGTTGTGGCGCTGTCGTTCGTGCTGTTGATGGTGGTATTCCGCTCGATTCTGGTGCCATTGAAAGCTGCGCTGCTCAACCTGTTGTCGATCGGCGCCGCCTACGGCGTGGTTGTCGCCGTCTTTCAATGGGGCTGGGGTCGATCACTCATTGGACTCGACGAGGCAGTGCCCATCGCCTCGTTTGTGCCGATGATGATGTTCGCCATTCTGTTTGGGCTGTCTATGGACTACGAGGTGTTCATCCTGTCGCGCATCCGAGAGGAGTACCACAGTGGACACAGCAACATCGACAGCGTCGTCGCCGGCCTGGGCGCCACCGCCAAGGTCATCACCGCTGCGGCACTGATCATGATCAGCGTTTTCCTCGGCTTTGTGGCCAGCGATGATCCGGTCGTGAAGATGATGGGGGTCGGCCTGGCCACCGCTGTCGCGGTTGACGCCACCATCGTGCGGATGGTGTTGGTCCCGTCCTCGATGGCGCTTGTTGGTGACCCCAACTGGTGGCTACCACGCTGGCTCGACAAGCTGCTGCCCCACCTCGATATCGAAGGTGAACCCCTCATCGGTATTCGAGCCGCTGGCGAATCAGCCCAACTCGAGGCAGACACCCCGGGCGGCCACTCGTTCGAGGACATGAAGAGATGACTCTCACCAGCCTCAATCGTTCGTCGGCAGCTCCCGGGACCCCGACCGGGCCAGTAATCCGGCTCGAAGGCCTGACCAAGGAGTTCGGGTCGACCCGAGCCGTCGACGAGCTGAGTTTCGAGGTCCCGGCCGGCGGCGTGGCCGGTTTCGTCGGCCCAAACGGGTCTGGCAAGAGCACGACGTTTCGGATGCTGCTCGGCCTGGTCAAACCCACCGCTGGTCAAGCCTGGATGCTCGGCCAACCCATCACCAACCCGAGCCGCTATATCCATGATGTTGGCGCGATGGTCGAATCGCCGGCGTTGTATCCCAAGTTGTCCGGATTCAAGAACCTGCTAGCGCTCGCCCGACTCGGGGGGCTGCCCGTCGCGCGAATCGACGAGGTCCTCGAAATCGTCGACCTGCAGGATCGAGCACGAGACCGTTATCAGGACTATTCCCTGGGGATGAAACAACGACTCGGGATCGCGGCTGCCCTGTTGCCCGATCCCAGATTGTTGATGCTCGACGAACCAACCAACGGACTCGACCCCGCTGGCACCGTCGAGATTCGTGCCCTGTTTCGCCGACTCGCCGAGGCCGGCACCTCCGTGGTCGTCTCGAGCCATCTGCTCTCAGAGATACAGGCCGCCAGTGACCGACTCGTTGTGATCCAGGAAGGACACTTGGTCTTTTCTGGCCCTCTCCATGAACTGCTCTCGAGCCAACAGGCAAGTGTCACCGCGGTGACAGCAGACCCGGCTGACGCACCACGACTTGCACAGTTCGCCCGCGATGCCGGCAAGAAAGTGACGGTCGTAGGAGGGCGAATTCAGGTCGAAGCCGACGCTGACTGGTCTTCTCGATTCAGCCGAATCGCGATGGACGCCGACATCGTGCTGAGCGAACTGCGCCAGGTCGAACCCGACCTCGAAACCACATTCCTGCAGCTGACCTCTGCCCACAAACCGGAGGCAACATCATGATTGCGTCACTTCGCTCAGAACTCGTAAAACTCCGGCGCCCCACCGCACTCGTTGGCTAAGTCGGCGCCGCAATCGGTGTGACCATCTTGATGACCGTCGTCTCGATCGTCAACGCCGACAACCCCGACGCCAGAGGACCTGGCGCCGCCAACAACCTCACGCTCGACCAACTCGCCGAACCCGGCGGCTACCTGGGTGGGTTCGAAGCAGCCAGCAACTTCCTGGGCATCATCGCTCTCGCCTTGTTCGCGACCAACATCGCCGCCGAATTCTCCACCGGCACCATCCGATCGTTGCTCGTGACCGATTCCCGACGTCGAACCCTCCTCGCCGGCAAGACACTCGGGCTTGCCGCGTTCCTGATTGCAGCCATCACTGCTGCTGCGGTGGTCGGATCGATCGTCGCCTATCTTCTCAGTGGATCTCAGGGCATTGTCACTGACGATTGGGCCGGCGCCGAGGGGCTCCGCGCCGGCGTCGCGACGTGGGCCAACCTTGCAGGCTCCACCATCGTCTGGGGCCTCTTCGGTGGCCTCATCGCAATGAGTTCGCGGTCCGCGGCCATTTCCATCGCCGCCGGCGTGGGCTACTTCCTCATCGGCGAACACCTCATTCTCCAGTCGTTGTGGCCTTTGATCGCCTTCACCACCGCGCTTGCGCTCTGCGGCGCCTACGCCGCCGCTGCCTACGCGCTGACGTCGCTCATCTTCGAACGACGCGACATTACCGACTAGCCACGCTCAGGAAGAACCCCCCCCACGAACCAAGCACTTCACTCTCGCCATCGAAATCGCCCCTGCCGTCGCCGACAGGCGTTGCTCGTAA
>JBDNHG010000112.1:0-2087 GCA_041688925.1 Acidimicrobiales bacterium
CCCAACGGGCGGTCACCAAGCTGCTGGCTCGCCCCGCTCCATCGGGTGCGGTCACCACGGTCATTGGCAAAGGTGGCGGTGGCGTGCTGTTCCACGAAGCCTGCGGCCACGGCCTCGAAGCCGACCATGTCGCCAAACAATCAACTGTGTTTGCCGGCCGTGTCGGCCAATTGGTCGCCAGCCCGCTGGTCACCTTGATCGATGATGGCACGATGCCCCACGAGTGGGGCGCGTTCGCAATCGACGACGAAGGTCGCCCGGCGCAACGCAACGTGCTCATCGAAGACGGCGTGCTCATCGACTTCATGTGGGATGAACTGCGAGCTCGCGCCGAGGGGCGCAGCAGCAGTGGCAACGGCCGCCGCCAGAGCTACAAGCACCTGCCGATGGTGCGCATGACCAACACCTACATCGCCAACGGTGAGACCGATCCGGCCGACATAATCGCCGACACCGACTCAGGCATCTTCGTTGCGCAACTCGGCGGCGGTCAGGTCAACACGGTCAACGGCGACTTCGTCTTCGGCATGACCGAGGCCTATCTCATCGAAAACGGCGAGATCACCGAACCAATCCGCGAAGGCAACCTCATCGGCAACGGGCCCGAGGTGCTCACGAGCATCGATGCGCTCGGCAACGACTTCGAAATGGGAAGCCCCGGTACCTGCGGCAAAGACGGTCAAGGCGTTTCGGTGGGCGACGGCACACCAACCCTTCGGGTGCCCGCACTCACCGTCGGCGGCACGGCCGCATAACGATGCTTGACGAACTTCTGGCACTCGGCGACAGCGTGGTCGCCCGGGCCAATCCTGACGAACAAATCGAAGCGATCGTGGTCAACGAGACCGAGACCGAGGTCCGAGTGTTCGAGGGCGACATCGAATCGTTCACGTCCGCCACCTCGCAGGGCATCGGTATCCGCGTCATTTTCAACCAGCGTCAGGGTTTCGCCTGGGCCGGGTCACTCGACGAAGACGTCATTGATTCCGCGCTGGCTGAAGCACGCGACAACGCAACGTTCGGATCTATCGATCCTGACCTCGAGCTCGCTGCTCCCGACGGCGTGCCGCTGGCCGATCTCGACCTCTACGACGAATCTGTCAACAACTTCGCCACCGACGACAAGATTGCATTGGCACTCGAACTCGAAGCAATGACCAAGGATCGCGACCCGCGCGTGGTGCTGGTCGAGTCTGTCGACTTTGCCGACTCGGTCGGACAGGCTGCCGTCGTCAACACCAAGGGCATACGCGTCGGCGACCAAGACAGCGGCTGTTACGTCACCGCCACGGTGATCGCCGGGGGCGACGACGACACTCAGATCGGCTTTGGTTACTCGGTTCATCGCGATCCCGCTCAACTCGACCTCGACTACGCGTCACAGATGGCCGTCGAACGCTCGACCCGCCTGCTGGGCGCCGTCAAACCAAAAACCGAGCGTCTGACCGTCGTGCTCGACCCAATGGTGACCTCGCAGTTTCTTGGCATCATTGGTTCGACGATGTCGGGCGAAGCGCTGCTCAAAGGCCGCTCATTGTTTGCCGATCGCCTCGGCGACCTGGTCGCTGCGGCTTCGATCACCCTGGTCGACGACCCGACCAACCCACTGGCGTTCACCGCATCCCAAGTCGACGGCGAAGGCCTCGCGACCCGGCGCAATGTGCTGATCGACAACGGCCGTCTCAACAAGTTCTTGCACAACAGCTACACCGGTCGCCGGCTCACGACCACCTCGACCGGCAATGCCGTGCGCGGCTATTCGTCTACCCCCGGTGTCGGCACAATCGCCCTGTCACTGGTGCCCGGCGAACGGGCCCAGGCCGAGCTGATCGCCAGCATCGACAACGGTGTGCTGATCCAGGGCGTTTCCGGCCTGCATTCGGGGGTGAATCCGATCAGTGGCGACTTTTCGACCGGCGCCGACGGCTTGCGTATCCGCAACGGCGAGCTCGCCGAACCATTGCGCGAATTCGCGATCGGTTCGACGTTGCAACGCATGTTGCTCGACGTGATCGAAGTCGGTGGCGATATCGAATGGCTACCAAGCAGCGCGGCGGGCCTTTCGCTCGTCGTCGGCGCCATCACGC
>JBDNHG010000113.1:0-3878 GCA_041688925.1 Acidimicrobiales bacterium
GGCAAGAACCGCCTGGCGAGCGAATGCCTCAACTGCTCGGCTCCCGATACGGGCAACATGGAAGTGCTCGAACGAGTTGGCACCGCCGAGCAAAAAGCCGAATGGCTCGAGCCGCTGCTCGAAGGCCGCATTCGATCGGCATACGCCATGACCGAACCTGGGGTGATGTCATCAGATGCCAAGCAGATAGCCACCAGCGCAGTGCGCGACGGCGACGAATGGGTCATCAACGACGAGAAGTTCTACATCAGTGGTGCGGGCGACCCGCGGTGCAAAATCATGATCACCATGGTGCGCACCAACCCCGATTCCGACACCTACAAGCAACACTCACAGATCCTGATTCCAATGGATGCCGAGGGTGTCGAGATCGTCGGCCCGATGTACGTGTTTGGCAGCGACGATGCTCCGCACGGCCACATGCACATCCGCTATACCGACGTGCGAGTGCCGGCCGAGAACATCTTGCTGGGAGAAGGCCGTGGTTTCGAGATCAGCCAGGTCCGCCTCGGACCAGGCCGCATCCATCACTGCATGCGATCGATCGGTGCCGCAGAACGGGCGCTCGAAATGATGGTTGACCGTGGCGTTACCCGTGAAGGGTTCGGCAAGAAGCTCATCAACCTGGGCAAGAACATGGAAGTCATCTCACGCAGCCGCATCGAAATCGAGGCCATGCGGCTCATGGTTCTGCGTGCCGCCAAGGCAATGGACACCCTCGGCAACGCCGAAGCTCGCGTCTGGGTCAGCGCCGTCAAGGCAATGGTGCCTGAGAAGTGCTGCGACATCATCAACGCCGCCATCCAGATGCACGGCGCGGCCGGCGTATCGCAGTGGTTCCCGTTGGCCGACATGTGGCATTCGCAGCGCACCTTGCAGCTGGCCGATGGCCCCGACGAAGTGCACCACCATGTGGTCGCACGCGCCGAAACTCACAACCGCCAAGCTGACGTTTCAGCCGGACGAGGAACCGTCTACCAGCCTTCAGGCGTCACGTTCGCCGGCCCTTGAGTAGCCCGCCCTCGTGCTCGTGCCTCGCCCAAGCGCTGCACGAGCTCAATCCTCCACGGTCCTAGGGACTGCGTGCGGCGTTGGTAGCCCGCTAGCCGGCGAGTTGCGATTGCAGGTAACGCTCGATGCCAATGTCGTTGATGACGTTGAGTTGCGTCTCGATCCAGTCGAGATGACCCTCTTCGCCCACAACGAGCTGTTCGAGCATCTCACGGGTGCCGGGGTCGCCTTCTTCGAGCGCCAACACGACGCCGCGTCGATAACGCTCGACGGCTTCTTCTTCGAGGAGTTTGTCGACTTCGAACTGTTCCATCGGCGTTTCACCAACACGGACACTGCCCAGTCGCTGGAGATTAGGCATGCCGTCGAGCAACAGGATGCGGTCGATGAGCTTCTCGGCGTCGCGCATCTCTTCGAGTGATTCTTCTCGGTACTTCGCCGCTAGGCCAGCCCAGCCCCAGTTCTCGCAGAGCTTGGCGTGGGCGAAGTACTGGTTGATCGCCGTCAACTCGGCGGTCAACGCCTCGTTGAGAAACTCGATGATTTTGGGGGAACCCTTCATGCGGGCGAGGGTACTGCGACGACGCCGACCGTGGATTGTTGAGCTACCGACAGAATCCATTCGATCGATTCACGGCAGCCTCCGCACCGGCTTCCGGCTCCGCACAGCTCGACCACATCGTCGACCGTCGCGACCTTGTCAGCGACGAGTTCGGTGATTGCCCGGTCGTTCACCGCCAGGCAATGGCAGATCACCATCAGCTGTCCCCGGGAAGGACGATAACCGGACGACCAAGTGCGGCGAAGCCGAGCGCTATGCGCAACGGAACGCCTCGCTGAACCGGCAGACGATTGCCAACGCCGGAAATTGTGCAGTTCCACCCACTGCCGAATGGGCGCAGCTCAACGCGGTCGACACGTCGGAAGGCCCGCATCCATCGGCGGGCGCCGGCAGTGTCGGCTGCACACTCGAACTCGACTGGCAGCAGGTCGTGGGTCTCGACGATGTGGCAAGGAACGACGCTGCGTATGTTTAGGGTGTCATGCACTGGGGGACGTCTCGTCTTGTCTCGTCGAGTAAAGCATGCCTAACGATATACACCGTTTGGGCCGATGTCAATAGCCGCCTTCATTTGCTCGTTCGCTCAGGTTACTAACTCTTGTTATGCATGCTTGACGCAAATGTACCTCCGCCTATAGTCGACTCATGACACGACCAGAACAGGCACAGGCGGCCGTGATCGAATTGCTACACCAAGCCAGACAACTCGTCGCCGACCAAGAAGCCACCTCGGCGTCGTGATGATGCTCGACGGCGTCGAGATTTCCGGAGACCATCAGGGCGCCGGCGCCACGAGTTCGTCGAGGTCACGTTCCTGTTCTGCGAGCCAGTGGCGTTTCGTCTCGCGCCACCGCTCATCGGTGTGGTCACGTCGCCAGTACGGCGAAATCGACGCCGTCTCGCGGTCGACACCCGAACGCCGATCAGGTGTTCGGTGAATCCGGTCGACGTGAACTCGGCAAGGTCACCGCCTGCCAATTGGATTCGGATCATGCTCGACGACAGCCGTCGGGTGTCATGAACGTACGCGTACATAAATTTCCTCGTGTCTCTGCATTGTTTGGGCGACGGCCCTGCGATCGACACAGTTACCTTCGTCGCCACTTCTCGGCGTCGGTCTCGGTCAAACAGAATCGTTCAGCTGTCGTCACCGCTGCGGGCGGCACACTTCCGTGCGCTGGCGATGCTGGATCATCACCGAAGATGAGCTCATCGATGACACACGCTCGGTGGCTGCGGGTCGCGAGCCGCCCGAGCGCGTCGCGGCCAGCGCCATGTTCTGTGGTCAGCGAAACAACGATCACACCCAAGAGTGGGTCGACTTTCAGCGTGACCATCATCGATGTATCGACGCCATCTGAGCAGTCGACCGACTCGAGAACCGAGCGCACATGATCTTGATCGAGGAAGGTCACGAACCATCGCTGGTGGGTGCCCGGGCACGAGGCGTATAGAGGTCACCGCCGTAGGCCGCTATCGATCCTCCGACCTCGACCGCCGAGACGCGCGTGACGGTGCCGTGCTGCATCGGGCAGCGGTGAGGGCCGACGATGTGGCGGAGTTGGCACGGCGTAATGTCTGCGTGCGACGCATAGCCGATGATGAGGGGCGGGGCGTTCCTGCGATGCAACGTGAACTCGGTGCCTGGCACATTGTGGGCCAGTGCCGCCGCCAGTCGCAATTGCTCTAGTGAGTTGCTCATCGGGGTTTCCTTCGGATGGGTTGTCGTGGATGTTCAAGGTCCGGCGAAACAGCAGCCAGCGCGTCGGCGGGATCGGCGATCGACCCGACCGAGGGTGTTGCCGCCACAACCGGTGCGGACGCCTCGACCGCTGACGAGGGTGCAGAGCAGCAAGGCCGCCGCTGCCACGTTGCGAGTTCTGAGTGTTGAGAGATGGGAGATGGGAGATGAGAGTGCAAGGTGGTCCGATGGCGAAGTGACGAAGTCCGTGCACGGAGGAGAAGCGCCTCGCACGCCTATGACCTACCGTCTGATGGTAAGCATGGTTTAGATTGCGGTAAGCATGCTTAACATGCAACCCCGCGCCGCGGAATCCATCGTCGAGCAGCGAAGATCGAGCGGACGAGCGGACTGCCGCAAGCCCAGGTCATCGGCGGCGCACCACCTGCGTGGCATTAGCTTGCTGGGTGATGGTGCTACCGATCGATCTTGCCGAGCTGGCCGATGCGCTCGGTGTTGCCCACACGGGTGAGCTGATCTCGCTGGTAGGCGGTGGCGGCAAGACGACAAGCCTGTTCGCGCTCGGCGACCAGCTCGCGCCAAAAGGCACCACCGTGCTCACGA
>JBDNHG010000114.1:0-2418 GCA_041688925.1 Acidimicrobiales bacterium
CATCCTCGAGCGCACCGGCGAAGCGCGATGGGTCACGCTCATCGTGGTAGTAGCCGCTGCGGCCGCCTTCACGGCAACGGCCCTGCTGGCACGGCTAGACACCGACCAGCAGACGGCGGCTCAACCAGCCTGACCACCATTGCGTCGACGCACCGCATCTGGCCGCAGGCGCAGATGAGAACGGCCCCCAAAGCGACAGAAGCCTTGTGCACCGCACGGGTGCACAAGGCTTCTCATTCGATCAAGACCACAACGTGTGGCGCTGCGGGCTACATCAATAGTGTGAGCATTTCGTAGAGCACGGCGGGCTTCTCGTTGCCCACGACATGGATTGTCGCTTCACTCGTAAGCAAGGTGCCGGCACCTTTTGCCTCGGCCTTGAGCAGCCGCGAACGGGCATGCAATGTCGATGGCACGGGAACTGGGGCCAAGAACCGCAGCTTGTTGGCGCCGTAGTTGACGCCATTAGAAGCGCCCTCGAGTTCAACCGGCAGTTTCACGATCGAGGCCATCAGGCTCAGCGTGAAGAACCCGTGAGCAATTGGTCCGCCGAAGGGACCAGCGGTTGCCCGCTCGACATCGATGTGAATCCACTGGCGATCGCCGGTGAGTTCGGCGAACTCGTTCACCTTGTCTTGGGTCATCTCGAACGTTGGACCCCAATCGGCAAAGTCTTCGCTGATCGAGGCGTTGATGGCGTCTATGTCGTCAAATCGCATGACAAAACGCTAGTGCATCAGAGCCCTCAGCTGGTAGGTATGCGACGGCGAGAAAACCAGCGGGCGGCCGCCAACGATCCGCAGGATTCACGGCAGCCTGGCATTCGACTCGGCGCGAAAGGAATCGGCGAACTACGTTGCAGGTCAATGCGTTCAGTAATTATCGGATCAGGAACCGCCGTACCAGAACATGTTGTGACCAACCACGACTTGGTCCAGATCATGGATACCAGCGACGAATGGATCAGAAAGCGGACCGGAGTCGGGCAACGACATTGCTGCGCTTCCGGTGTTGGTGCATCTGACCTGGCAATCGAAGCATGCAGAGCCGCCATTGGCAATGCCGGGCTTGCTGTCGAAGACATCGACCTGCTGGTCACGGCAACCATGACACCTGACGAGTTCGTCCCGGGCATCGCGCCGACGGTCCAGAATGAGCTCGGCCTGGGCATGATCGGCGCATACGACATCCGCCAGCAATGCAGCGGCTTTCTTTATGCACTCGACCTCGCTGATGCCGCTATAGCGTCGGGCCGCGCCACCAACGTGCTCGTCGTGGGGGCCGAAAGCCACTCGGGATACATGCCCTATGGCACGTCGTGGGACATCCTCCGAGGCAAACGTTCGGGCCCTCCCGACGCCGACGCCTATGCCGCCGCGACAGAAAGCCGGGCGTGGAGTGTGCTGTTCGGCGACGGCGCCGGAGCCCTCGTTCTGCAGGCCCAGCCAGACGCACCCGGCGTGCTCAGCAGCGTTCTGAATACCGACGGCACGCTGGCCGACCTGATCAGAGTCAAGGCCGCAGGATTCAAGCATCAGCCGTGGCTCGACGTTGCACAAATCACCGCAGGCATGCATCTGCCAACCTTCAACGGTCTTGAATTGTTTCGCCAAGCGGCGCGCCGGATGCCCGAAGCGGTGCGTACCGTCGCTGCGAAAGCAAACATTGCTGTCGAGGACATCGATGTGGTCGTGGCCCATCAGGCGAACGAGCGCATTCTCGACGCCGTGCGCAAGGAAATGGGCGTCGGTACCGAGATCCTGCCCAGCAACATCGAACGTTATGGCAACACGACCGCAGCCACCCTACCATTGATGTTCGATGAGCTCTGGAATGCAGGCCGAATCGCTTCGGGCGCGCTGGTGTGTTTCACTGCGTTCGGCGCTGGGGCCCACTGGGGTGCGCTGCTTTACCGCCACCCCTGAGGGCCCGGTGTACCGGAGGTAGCGAAGCGGTCCGGGATCGTCGACGTGACAACTCCAAAACAGCGTTTTTCGCCCCCGCGAAAAAGGCGGACTACCCCTTCTTGGCTGCTATCTGCGCCTTGAGATTCGCAACAAACTCTTTGAACTCTGGTTGTTGCATCGCCCAGAACTGCGGCGTCGTCTCGAGCTCGACGGACTGCTGCGACGACTCGATCGTGTCGAGACTGGCGAAGGTCTCTTTGGTCTTCGCAACCAGGCCCTTGGGTGCTGCGGCCGCCGTCGTTGCGTATCCGATCGCTACAGACAGCAGCTCATCGTCGGGAACACACTTCCAGGCCAGACCAGCAGCAGCAGCTTCTGCCCCGTTGAGGCGTTCGCCGAAGATGACCATGGCCTTAGCCGTCTGTTCGTCGGTCTTGTTGCGCAAGCGCCAGGTGTGTCCGCCGCCCGAGTGCAGTGCAATCTGGTGGAATCGCGAGTCGAACCTTGCTGA
>JBDNHG010000115.1:0-3268 GCA_041688925.1 Acidimicrobiales bacterium
ACGTCGGCGGAGAGAAGTCGAGCCCGGAAGTACTGCCTGGCTCCTGTAAAAAGAAAGGAGCCAGGCCCTAGGGCCTGGCTTCCGTTCTAGTGGCGGGGATAGGATTTGAACCTATGACCTTCGGGTTATGAGCCCGACGAGCTACCTTGCTGCTCCACCCCGCAGAGTCAAGCTAGCCCCGGCATGTGCATCGCGCAACGCGCGATCAAAAGGTTGACGCGCGTCACTCTGGTCAACGAACAGCGTGGCGCTCAGGCAGTGGCGATGCGCAGGATGATGTAGAAGATCGGCAGCGACCCCATCACCACTGCGGGCAGCCATTGTTTCATCGTGTCGCCGGCCTTTTGGTGGTAGAAACCCGCGCCAATCGTCATGCCGATCAGGCCTATGGCGGCCAAAATTCCGATTAGGGGTAGATCCTGGTGCAGCCCTGCCAACACGCCGACGCCGCCCAGAAATTCGAGAATGCCGACGATGCGGAACAGGCCCGGTGGCAGACCGAGATGTTGTCGGGCGATCGCCATCATTTCGACGTCGAGGATCTTGCCGATGCCTCCAACTAAAAAAGGCACGGCAATCACTACAGCAAGAATCACATTGAGTACGAACATGGTCGCTTCCCTCGCTGGTCAGCCCTGAATCGAGGCGGCATCAGCAATCGGGCAGTCGGCGAACAGGGATGATCTGCCACGAACATGGCTGATCTACCACATTACCCAGCGCTCGATTACAGATACCCCGAGTCGGGAACGCCTGGTCCCCCGGCGGGTTGTGCATCGTCCGGCCCAGCACCTGGCATACCGCCCGGCCCGACAGGTCCGCCGCCGATCGCGCGTTGCTGCATCTGGGCTTGCATCATCATCATCTGTTGCTGAGCCGTCGCGGCCTGAGCGGTCGCCGTTGCCTGCATGCCCCGCAGCAAACCTTGTATCCAGCCGACGAGCTGGGCGTGGGCCACCCGCATTTCGCTTTGGCTCGGCGTGTCGTTGCCGCAGCAGTCGTTGAACTCGAGCAGTTCCTCGTGGAGGTCATCGCTCAAGATGTCACCGAGTTCCTCGACCGTTTCACGATGGATCTGCGCCAGTCGATGCACGCCGGCGTCGTCGGTTTCGGTGCCTTTGAGCTCGATCAGCATCGTCTGGAGCATGGTTCCGAGTCGAATGAGTTTCGCCGGATCGGTGACGTCGGGTTGCGGCTCTTCTGCCGGCGGCGCGTGATCCTCGGTAACAAGTTCGGCGGTCGAATCGCTCGTGTCACTCATGACGCCACTCTAGGCCGTCACTGGCCGCGCGTCCCGCAACGATCGGCCACGTTACGAGCGGTGGGCAAGCAGGTACTCGACGATCGAGGCAACATCATCGAACGCCGCCAGCACTTCGCCGTATGCCCTGCCAGCAGCAAGCTCGCGCAACACCGGATAGACGGGCTTCACGGTCGTCCAATAGTCGACGTCGAGAAACACCATTGGACTGGCCTTGCCGAAGGACTCATAGTGATTCTGGGCCGCATCCTGGAACACTTCTTGAATCGTTCCTGCACTTCCCGGTGCGAACACGACGCCGGCAAGCGCAACGGCGAGCAGCCCATCTTCACGGATGCTGTTGGCGAAGTATTTCGCGATCTCGGTTGCGAACACGTTCGGAGGCTCGTGCCCGTAATGCCAGGTCGGCACGCCCAGGCTCGCTCCTTGTGATTGGTCGGGCCGAGGCCAGCGAGCACGCACCTCAAACGCGGCATCGAGCCACTCGCCCACTGGATTGAATGTCGCTGCTCCGGCCAACACGTCGAGAGCCTCGACGAGCGCTTCGGCAGGATGCGCCGACATCCACGCCCCCAGATTGGCGGCTTCCATCGCGCCAGGCCCGCCACCTGTGGCGATGTAGAAGCCCGATGCCGTGAGCGCCCGTCCGAGGTGGGCCACCTGCACATACGCATCGTCGGTGCGCGTCAGCCCATGTCCGCCCATGATTGCTACGACCGAGTCGGTGCCCCGCCGTGCCAGATGTTGGTGCAGCGCATTGTCGATCGCATGATCATGAATACGTTCTGCCAGCGTGGCCACGACATTGAGATCGGCCGCAGTTTGTTTGTGCGACGCATAGGCCAACGCATCGAGTGTTTGCTCATAGCTCGCATGATCACCAGGCACATAGTTCGCGTACAGTTCGTCGGCGTCATAGAGGCCGGACCGGAAGCTGCGAAACGGCAGGCCATCGAGCGCAGGAAAGACGCACGCACCGTGGTCGGTCAGATACTCGAGCCCCGACAATTCGAAGTGACAGCCGAGGAAGAAGGCGCCTCGCACGTCGGCCTCGATGAGCCGCCACGTGCGTCCACTGAGATCGAGGCCTTGGCAGGCGATGCCGGACAGTGATCGGTGGCCGTCGAGGTACTCGTCGAACGCGCCGAGCGTCTCAAGTTCAATCATTGGGGCAACGCTAGTGCTGCGGCCGCTAGGGATCGTCCCCCAGTGACGCCGACCTCGCTGCGGTGCATAGTGGCTACATCAGGTTCTCGGTGCGACGTACTAAGCGCAGTCGCCGGTCGGTCGCAGTACTCGGAAACTGCTGTGATCTTCCCGACTGGCGTCGCCACCGGGAACAGCGCACAACCCGCCCGCAAGTGGCCGGGAACGAAAAGGACGCGCGGCAGCGTGTGCCGTGCGCCTCCTTGTTTGAAATTGCAGCTGGGTTTGAAATTGCAGCTGGGCTAGCTCAGTTCTGCGCTGAAACCGACTCGTCGGTCATCAAGCGGAACGTGCTGAGTTGTGTCTTCCACCATTCGGTGGTGACCAGGTTTCGCCCCGGGATGTTCTTGAGAGATTCGTCGATAACGGCGATGAGCTTGATGTCATCGCCCGAAGCCGACCGCAGGTCGAGCAGTGCGTCGACGACTCGAGCATGACTGGTGAGTTCGCCATCGAGAGACTCGATCATGCGATCGATTTCGGTTTGAACCATTGATTCAGTCATTGCCTGCACTTCTCCCTGTGTGTTCAAGGTTGCGTTGTTCATACTGTGGGGTGGAAACGCCGATTATAGGCCAAACATTCCCAACATGACCCAGTATGGACCACTGGAGACTCTTACACATTGCTGTTTCGCACATGTTTCGTGTCGCAAAATGCGCATCATCTCCAACTGGGCTGATATCGGTGCCGTGTCCTAGCCTCCGCAGGTGACATCACCCAGTCCATCGGGCCCGGGTACAGCCGTCGCAGCCGTGACCGAGGTGACTTGTGCGGCCTGGATCGCGCTGGGCGTTTCGA
>JBDNHG010000116.1:0-3339 GCA_041688925.1 Acidimicrobiales bacterium
CGCGGAGCGCTGGGAGATTCTTGACGGTCCGTTGATTGACTTGAGTGAGTTGTTGGGCGCTGTCGAGCAGAGCGATTGCAGAGTCCTTCGTGAGGTCTCTTATCGAGGTCAGGTGTTTCATGCCGAGATCACAACCTGATCGACGCCGTCGGTATTAGTCAGCTGGACAGAAACTCGCTCCGTGGTGGAGGTCGGCAAGTTTTTCCCGACAAAATCTGGCCTGATAGGCAGTTCTCGATGGCCGCGATCAACCAGCACCGCGAGCTTGACTTGTTTAGGACGCCCATAGCTGGTTAAGGCATCGAGCGCAGCTCTCACTGTTCTGCCGGAGAACAGCACATCGTCGACGAGCACAACGGTCATGCCGGTGAGGTCGACGGCTATGTCGGTGGGCGCTTCGGGCAGCACCGGGCGCAGACCAATGTCGTCGCGGTGGAATGCCACATCGACGCTGCCAAGCGGTGGGCGAACCCCTTCGATCGACTCGAGCGCTTCGACGAGATGGATCGCTGGCTCGACACCGCCAGTTTGCAGTCCGATGATCACGAGATCGTCGAGTCCGCCGTTGCGTTCGACGATCTCATGAGCCATGCGCCGCACGGCTCGTTTGATCTGGTCGCTGTCCATCACCTCGGCACGGGCAACAAAACTGCCGCCGTAGGGTGGCGCGCCTCTGCGTTCACGTTCGCCCATAGGGCGGTCCTCCTGTCCGTCTGGGCCTCACGGGACCCACTTCACGGTCAGATTCTGAACCTAGCAGCGATCGCGAGAACCCTGCGGCCGCGAACCTGAATCTTCGGTCAATATTCATGCGATTGACCAACCGGGTGCGAGCGCTCGTGCCGACGGTCGATCGCCGCTATGGCGTTGGTGGCCGCCTGCTGCGCCACAACTCATGGTGCGCGCCGTCGGTGGCCTCGTGGCTGTACCCGGCACTGGCCGCTACGGCCTGCGACGTGAGGTTCGACTCGTGGCAACGGGCAACGATCACCTCGAGCTCGAGCACGCGATGTGCCCATGCGGTCACCGCCTGGACCCCACGCGTCGCGTGCCCATGGCCGCGGGCCGCCGGCAGCAGCCAGTAACCAATCAGCGCTCCGTCGTGGGCCTGACTGAAACCGGACAAACCAACTTCGCCAATCACGCCCATCTCGGCGATCTCGATCACAAAATCGATGGCGAGACGATCGTTGTAGCGTTTCTCGACGCCACCTATCCAGCGGGTCGCGGTAGCGAGCGTTGGTGCATCGGGCACGGCATTCCACTGGGCCACAAGTGGATCGGCCCATGCATGCACGAGCGTCGCAGCATCGGTGACCCGCCATTGCCGCAATCGGCCACCGGGTACCGCCAATTCGTCGACCAGCATGGTGATGCGAGGCGGGCCTAGTCGGCGCGGACCTGGCGGGCGATGGTGTCGAGAACGCCGTTGACGAAGCTCGACGAGCGTTCGGTCGAATACTCTTTCGCGAGCTCGATTGCTTCGTCGATCACCACGGCGGCAGGTACATCGGGTTGCGCCAAGAGCTCCCATACGGCGAGGCGCAGGATGGCGCGGTCAACGTTTGGCAACCGCGCGACCGACCAACCCTGGGCGTGCTCTGCGATCAGTCCGTCGATCGTTTGTTGATCAGCTTCGATGCCCTCGATCGCGGCAACGGCATACGCGTTTGGTTCTAGCGGTAACTGCCCGAGCAGTTCGGCGACACACAACTCGCGGGCTTCGCCTTCGTAAAGAAGACCGAGCGCCCGTTCGCGTGCTTCGTGGCGCCCCGGCCCGAGCGACGCAACTTCGGCCATATCAGGCGCGACCGGTGTACTCGCCGTTGCGGGTATCGACCTTTATGCGCTCGCCTTGTTCGATGAAAAGCGGCACCTGCACGACGAGGCCGGTCTCGAGCGTGGCTGGCTTGGATGCGCCAGAGACGCGGTCGCCCTGAATACCGGGTTCGGTTTCGCTGATGTTCAGCTCAACGCTGGACGGAAGGTCAACGCCGATGATTTCGGTGCCATGCATCAGCATCACTGCGTTCGACGTTTCGACGAGGTAATTCGCGGCATCGCCCAACGATTCGGGAGTGATGTTCATTTGGTCGAACGTTGAGTTGTCCATGAACACGTATGCCGCACCGTCGTTGTACAGGTACTGCATCTCACGCTTGTCGATCATGGCACGTTCGAGCTTTTCGCCAGCGCGGAAGGTGCGATCGATCACTGCACCGGTGCGCGAGTTGCGCAACGTGCTGCGCACGAATGCTGGCCCCTTGCCAGGTTTGACGTGCTGGAAATCGACAATCTGAAACAGATTGTGGTCGATTTCCACCGTCATGCCCGTCTTGAGATCGTTGGTCGAGACAACTGCCATGGCGAGCAGGCTAACGTCCCTCGCCAGATTCCGGGGAGTTGGTCTCGCCGTGCACGCATCGTTCGAGCTGAGCGGCCCTCTGAAGCGGCCGAGGGCGACGTTTGCCGTACAACTGCGGGCACTACGGTCGCGTTCTATCGAGACTGAAAGTTGTGGAGAATCCCATGCGATTACGTGTTGTGACATGCATCGGGCTGGTGGTGCTACTGAGCACGGCATGCAGCGGAGCGTCCGACAGCGCGTCCGTGGCGACAAGCGACAGCAATCGACCGCAATCGTTCGACGATCTCGACTTCAGTTCACCAATCGGCGAGTTCCTCGGCTTCGACTTCAGCGCCACCGAGGATATGGAAGCCGAATATGCCGAGATGGACCGCGAGGCCGGCCGGTTGACCGCAGCGTGCATGCAAGAAAAGGGATTTGAGTATGTGCCGATCGACAACAGCCAGTCGGTGTCGTTTGGTGGGCCGGTTGAAGACCTGCCGTACTTCAGCGACGAATGGGTCGAAAAGTACGGATTCGGAATCACCACGCAGCGATTCCCCCAGTCGATGGTTGGTGACCTCATTGGCTTCCCCGACGAAGAGTTCAGCGGCGTCGACGAACCAAACGTCGACCCGAATGGCGAGTATCTCGAGTCGTTGAGCGACGCGGAACGCGAGGCCTACCAAGAAGCGCTCTGGGGTCAAGAACCCGACTTCGGCCCGGAGGGCCCCGACGAGGACTTCGTCTACGAAGCAAGTGGTTGCCAGAACGAGGCGTACGACCAGGCCTACAGCGACGGACCTGGCGGAAATCAAGAAGAGTTCTACGATGCGTTCGGCGACGATCTCGAGGCGCTGGACCAGCGGGTTCAAGCTGACCCTCGACTTGTCGCATTCAACAACGAAGTGGCGGCCTGTGTCACCGCCGCAGGCATGGAATGGACCACCCAAGACGACCTGTACATGCGTTTCGAGAGCCGCATGGAAGAC
>JBDNHG010000117.1:0-3555 GCA_041688925.1 Acidimicrobiales bacterium
CGGCATGGTCGCACTCACCTTCTTTCGCGGTGAGCATCAAGATCGGTGCCCAGATCTCTCGACGAACTCAGTTCTGAGGGCGGACTCACTCTGGGGTCGAGGTGTGGCTTCGGTTCCTGCCCGCTTGCTTTGCGCGGTACATAGCGTCGTCGGCCCGCCCGATCAGATTGTGCATGTCTTCGCCTTCGACCCATTGCGCTAGACCGAAGGTTCCGGTGACCGGGTTGGACAGTGGCTCGACCAGTGTTTCGCTCAGGCTTAGTCGGAGCCGCTCAACCAGCGCTTCGGCGTCCCGAATCTCGGTCTTAGGAAGAAGCAATAGAAATTCTTCGCCTCCGTATCGGGCGGCGAGATCCATGCCTCGGCTGTGCGCAGTCAAGGTGTCGGCGACCGACCGCAAGACGTTGTCGCCCGCCTCGTGGCCGTGGTTGTCGTTGACTGTCTTGAAGTGGTCCAGGTCGATCATGACAATGCTCAATGGCTCGCAGTACCGATGGGCACGTTCTATCTGGCGCTGCAGGGCTTCTTCGAATGAGCGCCTATTCGCAATTCCCGTGAGAGGATCGGTAAAGCTCATCTCGCGGATCTGGTCACTTTCGACGCGCAATGCGTCATTGCGTTCCCGCAAGCCCAGGTTCATGTCGTCGAGAAGGCGGGCGTGCGCTCGAAGCTGCTCATCGCTGGCCTCGGTGTGTTCCACGGCGGCCCCAATGATCACGACCTGGAAGAACTCATACACCAAATCACTGATTTGGCGCACCGTGGTGATGTCGATGTCGTCTCGCGCAGCAGCAAACTCGTACACCACGTCGAGCAAGAGCATCTTGCGGAGGCGCTCGATCTCGAGCAGAACTTCTTCGAGCGAGAATCCCTGCGCCCACCGCTCGTTGCCGTGGGTCTCCGCGTCGTCGTCAATGCGCTCTGAGGGCTCCGCATTTTGGTGCTGGTTCAAGAAGCGCTGCAACTCGCCAAGGATCTGGGGAAAGTGGTCATAGAGCGAAGCCTTGGGCAGCTTGGCCGCCGAAGGAATTCGTTCGTCACCCACCACGCTCTGACGCCAGCGTTTCAGAATCTCGTCTTGGTTCTCGTCAAGGAAGATAGAGAAAAGGTGCGCAGAACTTGGTGGCGGTTGATTGCTGTCCATGACCTTGAATGAAGACGTTCGATCGTTACTCGTTTGCAGTTTCGCACGCTCTTGGTCGGACGCCGATTCAGGCCGGATAGCAATATGAATCGTCCCGGTTCAGTAAAGGCGGGACACGCTGATCTCAAGCTGGTGGTCCGCATCGTGTGTCACGCTGCTGGCTGCCGGTCAGTTCATAGGCTCGTAGGCTGGCTACACAGCTTTGGGTCAAGTAGTCGTTCTAGCGCTAGCGCAGCAGCTGCGGTTCGCAAATCTATGGAGTCGGCATCGGATCGATCCCCCATGGCGTTGTTCAGATCACGTATCCGGGTACATATCTCTGTTTCTGGGTCATCTGTCGGCGCGTCGAGGTTTGCTCGCCACTCGTGAAAGGACCCGATGACGCCTCCAGCGTTCGTTGCGAAGTGCTCGTGTTCATCAGCCTGGTCCTGACACCCATCGCCAGCCAACTGTGAGTGGTTGGGACACGTGCCCCTCGCTCAATTCAGGTTCGGGGGAGTGTGACGGTGGCTCGGAGGCCGTGTGGGTCGTTGTGCGACATGGCAATGGTGCCGCCATGAGCCTGGATTATCGACTGTGTGATTGCAAGCCCGAGGCCGTTGCCGCCGGCGGTGCGGGTCCGGGACTCATTGACGCGGAAGAAGCGGTCGGTGAGATGAGCGAGTGCGGCATTGTCAACGCCACGTCCGGTATCGCTGACGGTCAAGGTGGCCGTCTCTGGCGTGCTCGTGAGACTCATCTTGGCTTCGGCATCGGCCGGTGTGTGGGTTCTGATATTGGAGATGAGGTTGTCGACTACCTGTCGCAGTCGCGGACCGTCACCGCGGACCGTGACCACCTCGGGCATATGGAGCTTCCAGATTCGATCAGGCTCAAGCGCCCGAGCCGTATCGAGCGCTGCCAACATCACCTCGGTGAGGTCGACTTCGGCGTTTTCTTGCGGGCGTGTCTCGTCGAGGCGTGCGAGCAGCAACAGGTCGTCGACCAGCCCAGCCATGCGTGCGGTTTCGGCCCGAATGCCTGTCATCGACCGCTCAAGATCGTCTGGGTGGTCTCGTGCCCCCTTGTCGAAGAGTTCGGCGTAGGCGGCAGTTGCCGCAATCGGCGTGCGCAACTCATGCGACGCATCTGCGACAAATTGACGCATCCGGGCTTCAGATGCCTGGAGGTCACGCATTGATGTTTCGCGTTCAGATCGTGCGGTGTCGAGCCGGTCGAGCATGGCGTTGAGCGTGTTGGCCAGCTGACCGACCTCCGTTGGTTGATCGTCGCCAGGAACTCTGGAATCGCCGAGGTCATCGTCGTCGATCGCAGCCGCACTCTGTTGGACTCGTGTCAGTGGGCGGAGCCCGATGCGGATAAGCCACCAGGCAATGGCGAGAATGGCTGCGAGAGCGGCGGCGCTTGCTGCCAGCAGGGCGACGAGCAGCCTGCCTTGGGTTTCTTCTATCTCGTGCAGCGATTGGCCGACGAGCAATGTGGAGCCGTTGTCGAGCCGGTCGGTATGCAGTCGGAGGCCGTCGCCGTTGGCTACGGTCACCGTCTGGTTGCGAGACCGGACGTCGATTCTGGTGAGGTCGCCGACCAGCGGATCGTCGCCCGATCGCCGCGCGTGCGAGACGAACAGGACCTCACCGGACGGATCGACGATGGCGACGAAGAGGCCGGGCGCGATCTCGGGAATTATCGGCCAGTTCGATGGGTCACCATTGGCCAGTTCCTCGACAGGCGAGTGGGCACGCTCGAGCGCGTCATCGACCTGAGACAACTGCGACCGGCTCACCAACACATAGGTGAGAGAGTCAACCACCACGAGTCCGACGAGAACGGCGATACCGGTTGCGATGAGTAGACGGCTGCGAAGCGACATGTCAGCTGGTGCTACTCGATTCGCGAAGCACATAACCGACGAGACGAACCGTGTGGATCAGCGCAGGGCCGTGTTCATTGAGCTTCTTGCGCAGGTAGCTCACGTAGGTTTCGCAGATGTTCGAGTCGCCGTCGAAATCGTAGTGCCAGACGTTGTCGAGAATTTGGGCCTTTGACAGCACACGGTCGGGGTTCATCATGAAGTACCGAAGCACGCTGAACTCGGTCGCAGTCAGATCGATGAGGGTGCCGTCGCGGCGCACGCGATGGGCGTCGACGTCGAGTTCCAAGTCTGCGAGTCGAAGCACGGTTGCGTCGGCGCTCTCGGACGGATTCGAACGTCGCAGGATGGCGCGGACACGCATGACGAGTTCGGCCAGCGAGAACGGTTTGGTGAGATAGTCGTCGGCGCCGACGGCAAACCCCTCGGCCTTGTCTTCGAGGGTGTCACGGGCAGTCAGGAACAGCACGGGCGTACTCGTTCCATCGGAGCGAAGCCGTTTGGACACCGAGAAGCCGTCGAGGTCCGGCAGCATCACGTC
>JBDNHG010000118.1:0-2368 GCA_041688925.1 Acidimicrobiales bacterium
ACCGCACGGATCACCGCGTTGAGACCAGGGCAGTCACCGCCGCCGGTCAGGACGCCGATCCGATTGTGAGCCAAGTTCACGACGTCGCGGCTCCGACCAGTTGGGCCAGGTCGACCAGGCGGTTCGAGTAACCCCACTCATTGTCGTACCAACCAGCGATCTTTACCGTGTTCCCCATCGCCATGGTCAGCCCCGAATCAAAGGTGCACGATGCTGCGACGCCGACGATGTCAGACGAAACAAGCGGTTCGTCGTTGTAGTCGAGCACCCGTGCCAGCGGACCACTGGATGCAGCGATGCGGAATGCAGCGTTGACCTCGTCGGCGGTCACCTCGGTATTGAGCGTGCCAACAAAGTCAGTGATCGACCCGTTGGGAATCGGTACACGCATCGCCATGCCATCAAGTTTGCCAGCCAGATGCGGCATTACCAGACCTATCGCCCGAGCAGCGCCGGTCGATGTCGGCACCACGTTCGCTGCGGCGGCGCGGGCTCGGCGCAGATCGCGGTGCGGGCCATCGACGATGTTCTGGTCGCCGGTATAGGCATGCACCGTCGTGATGAATCCCTTTTCGACACCAAAGGCGTCATCGAGCACCTTGACCATTGGGGCCAAACAGTTGGTGGTGCAAGATGCGTTGGAGATGACGGTGTCGTTCGCTGCGTCGTAGTCGCCGTCGTTCACCCCAATCACGTAGGTCGCGTCGCAGTCGCCCGACGGTGCCGAGATGATCACACGTGGCGCCCCCGCAGCGAGGTGTTTGGCGGCCCCATCGCGATTCGTAAAGAAACCGGTGGACTCGATAACGACGTCGATGCCGAGCTCAGCCCATGGCAGGTTCTCGGGATCTCGTTCGCTGAACATCGACACGCAACGACCATCGATCGTCAGGCCCTTGTCGTCGTGCTTGATCTCGAACGGTGCACGACCGTGAACAGTGTCGTACTTGAGCAGATGTGCCAGGGTCACGACATCGCCGAGGTCGTTTGCGGCTACGAGCTCGATCTGGTCATTGCCGTGCACGGCACGAGCGAAGTTGCGGCCAATGCGACCGAATCCGTTGATGGCGACTCGAATGGTCACGAAGAACCTCTGGTTGGGGAAGTCGTAGGGTCAAGAAGGGATTGCGCCAGCAGTGCGGCCCCGATCAGGCCGGCGTCATTGCCGAGCGCTGCGGTGGCGATCAGTTCGGTGTCGGACGCATGGCTGACCGAGTAGCCACCGAGGTGGCGGGTCGTGGCTGCCGCTATGCGGGGGGCCAGCGACTTTCGAGCCCCAACCCCGCCACTGAAGAGAATGCGATCGGGCGAGAACGCGTAGGTCAGGACTCGGGCAAGCTGGGCGAGGTAGTCAGCTTCGAGGTTCCAGACGTCGTCGCGGCCCTCGAGCGCCGACGGTGTGGCGTTCCATCGAGCAGCGATCGCAGGACCGCTTGCCATGCCCTCGAGACAGTCTCCGTGAAAAGGGCAGACCCCGGCGAAGTCGTCGCCGGCGACACGCCGGACCGGAATATGGCCGAGTTCGAGGTGATCACGCCCGCGAAAGGGTGTGCCATTGATGACCACGCCGGCCCCGATTCCGGTTCCAACAGTCACATAGGCGATCGCGCGGTGGCCACGGCCTGCGCCAACCCGATGTTCGGCTACTGCTGCGGCTTCGACATCGGTCTGGATATCGGCAGGAACATTGGTCGCACGACGCAAGTGTTCGAGCAGCGCTGTGCCCGCCCAACCCGGTTTCGGGGTCGGGGCGATCGAGCCATACACCGCCGACTGGCGATCGACCACGAGCGGGCCAAACGAGCCGATGCCAAGCGATGCAATCGAGGGATGCAACGAGAAGAAGTCGGTTACCGCTTGCAAGGTCTGCGCCGGCGTTGTTGTCGAGACGCGCATTTGATCAACGATGGCCAGATCATTGTTTAGGACCGCAGCCCGAAACTTGGTGCCGCCGGCTTCGACGGCACCAACAAGTGGGTGCGGAGGAGGTGGAGATGCTGACACGAAGAGACTCTCGGACTGGGATTGAGGCTGGGCCCGATTGAAGGCCGATCGCGAACTATTTGACAACGTTGTCAACCGGGCGATAGCCGAAAGATAGGTGGTCTTGACAACGTTGTCAAGAGCCGGTACACATACTGACGTGCGGGCACCCCAGCGACCAACCATGAAAAACGTCGCCACCCTTGCAGGCGTCAGCTTCAAGACGGTGTCACGGGTGGTCAACGGCGAGTCGGGGGTCTCACGCCAACTCGAAGAACGTGTCACCGCTGCTATCGCCGAACTCGGCTATCAGCCCGACCACGGGGCCCGGACCCTTCGTCAGACCGCTCGACAATCGGCAACCATCGGGCTCATCCATGCCGAT
>JBDNHG010000119.1:0-7066 GCA_041688925.1 Acidimicrobiales bacterium
CCAGGCAGAATCGCTTGGTTCGGCAACGAGTTCGGCAGTTCCATCGAGCCCAGCCGCAGGCGGAAGCTTGGGCATCGGCGCCTCGATCGCACTCAACATCGTCAATGACAAGGCACACGCCGAAATCGTCGACGTCACCAACTTCACCTTCGTCAGCACTGACACCGGCGCATCGGTCATCCTCGCCTTGGGCGGCCACAGCGCTCGCACCACCGCCGAAGCCGGCGCCTCGGGTGGCGTCGCAATCGTTCCGGCAATCGCCATCACGATCTCGAATGTCGACCGGATCGCCCGCATCGGCGCAACCAGTGCAACACCGCTGCTGCAATTCGGTGGCTCACTGACCATCGCCGGCCGAGCGCCTCCGGCAGCGAACACCGCAGTCACCAATGCCAAGGGTTCTGCCGAGGCCTCGGGTTCGGCATCGATTGCCTTCGCACTTGCGTTGACCATCGCCAACCACAGCGTTGTCGCAACCACAAAGCGCAACATCAGCGCCGCTGGCGACGTAACTATCGAAGCAATCGGTCAGACCCACTCGGGCGCCACCGCTATCGCCAGTGCCATCGGCACCAAGGACGAAGCACCAGCCGACGAACCTGGCGTCGACGGCCAGAATTCCGAGGGCGTCACCGCACTTGCAAACAACGAACGCAACTTCGCCGACACGACCGCTGCCAACAACAATGCTTCCGGCGATTCAGGCGACACCCGCACACCAGACGCGGACACCAGCCAAGGCACCATCGCCATCGCCGGCGGAATCGCCATCAACATCGCAACCACCGAATCGTTGGCCACGCTGCCGGCCGGGGTCACGATCACTTCAGGTGGCGTCGTCACGGTCCGCACCGGTGCCAACACCGACGCCAGCGCAACCGCCGATGGTTCGACCGCCGATGGCGGCAAGGCCTCGATCGGCGCTGCGGTGGCAATCAACGTCGCCAACGTCGACAACCTGGCCACCGTCGGCGGCACCGTCGTTGCGCAGGGCCTTGTCGTCGAAGCCGGCATGGTGTCAAACGAGACCGACCCACTGTTCCGCTACAACTCCTCGACCGGCCGCTGGGTCCGCATCGACACCGGAACCGAACTGCCTACCTCCGAGGTCTTCCGCTACAACGGCACCGACCTCAACTGGGAACAGGTCGACGTCGTCGACGAACTCGAAACCGCAACCCTGTACCGCTGGGACGACGCTGTCGACCAGAAGCGCTGGGTCCAGGTCGCTACCGGCGACGACCTGCCAAATGGCTCGGGTGACGGCGACTTCTTCAACCTGACCGCCGAAGACACCTATGGCGATCCTGGCGCTCCGACCACCGCACCGATCGGCATCTACACCTGGAACGAAGGCACCACGACGTGGGACTCCGTCGCAGGAGCACCCGCAACTGGTGACACGCTGCCCGCCGAGTCGAGCAACCCTGCCGCCGATGCACTGTTCAGCCTGACTCCGGCCACTGGTTCGGCCGTTGTGCTGTCGACCGACAACCTGGTGTATGAGTTCATGGCCGGTTCGTGGACCATCTTGGCACCGCAGCCTGACGCCGGTACCGAGTTCCCCACCACTGTTGACCCCGCCGATGGCGATCTCTTCCGCCGCCAGCCTGGCGAGGGCGACCTCTTCGAGCTGCGCGATGCATTCGGCACACCAATCAGCATCCACCGCTTCACCGCCGGCGCATGGACCACCATCACCCCGACCGTCGGCACGGGCGTCGAGTTGCCGGCCAACCCGACCCCGCTCAACCCGTTCTTCCGTCCCGCTGAACACACCAACGGCGCATCGGCCACATCGGGCGGCACCGGCTCTGGCGTGACCCTCGCCATCTCGTTTGCACTCAACATCGTCAACATCGATACCAAGACCGAGCTGACCCCGACCTCGAACGTGACCATCACCGGTGGTGGCGATGTCGAAATGGTCGCCGCGTCCAATGGCTACTCGAACACCGAAGCGCTGCCACGAGGCAAGACCATTGGTGGCTCGGCCGGCATCGGCATCTCGGTCGCCATCAACATCGTCAACGACGACGCCCGTTCCGAAATCGCCCCCAGCGCGGTTGTCGACACCGCCGGCGCAAACAATGTGACCTTGCAGGCCAAGGGTGGTCACGCTATGGACACCACCGCCGAGGCGGGTGCCGGCTCGACCGGTATTACCGTCGTCCCAGCCGTTGCCGTGGCGATCTCGAACATCGATCGGGTCGCCCGCATCCTGAACGACGGCAACGACCCAGCTATCGAAGTCGCGGGTTCACTCAAGATCTCGGTCATCGCCCCGCCGGCTGAAACGAGCTCTCGCACCACCGCCAAGGGCGCGGCATCGTCCTCGGGCAGCGTCGCCGTGGGCGTAGCCATCGCCATCAATGTGGCCAACCACCACGTGATCGCCGCCTCGCATCGTGACATCACCGCCGGCGGCGATGTCACCGTCGAGGCCATCGGCCAGTCGGCCAGCTCGGCAACCGCCATTGCATCGTCGACCGGTGCACCGGCATCCGAGGCCGAAGGTGCGCCGAACGAGGGCGGCGGCGCCGGCGATGTCAACTCCCAGATCGCGGGCGAACGCACCGCCGCCGACAATCAGGCTGCAGCCAACAACAGCGAGGGTTCGGGCACGACGACGACGCCATCGGCCGAGACGAGTAGCGGCCCGATCTCGGTCGCCGCCGCCATTGCGGTCAACATCGCCAACACCACCTCGTCGGCCACGATCCCCGACGCCATCAAGGTGATTTCGGGTGGCATCGTCACGGTCCGCAGCTCGGCCAATACCGATGCCGAAGCCAACGCCGACGGCTCCGCATCCGGCGGCGGCGACGCCACCGTGGGTGTGGCCGTAGCCATCAATGTTGCCAACGTTGACAATCACGCCATCGTCGGCGGCGAGGTCGAGGCTGCCGGTGGTCTCGTCATCTCGGCGACCATGACCGAGTTCGGCGACAAGGAACACGTCTTCGCCGCAACCGCCATCTCCGGTGCCTCGGGTGCGCCCCCGGCCTCGTCGCAGAACGATGGCGGCTTCGCCCTCGCTGTTTCGCTCGGGCTGAACATCGCCAACATCGACACGCTCGCCCTGATCGACTCGACAATCGTCGACAACAGTGGCGTGCGCAATCCATCGACCGCCGATGTGACCGTGACCGGCGGCGACATCGAGATCACCGCCGAGTCGTTCGCCTCGTCGAACACGTCGGCAACACCATCGGCACCGGTCGTCGGCGGCAATGTCGGCATCGGTATCTCGGTGGCGATCAACCTGGTTGACGATGTCGCCCGAGCCGAGGTCAATGCTCTCAGCGACTTCACCGTTACCAATGCCAACAACATGAATGTGCTCGCACTTGGCGGTCACAACATGACCACCTTCGCCCAGGCCGGCGCCGGCGCTACCGGCGTGGCTGTCGTGCCGGCAATCGCCATCGCCATCTCCAACGTCGACCGCATCGCACTCATCGACGGCAACGCAGCCGACCCCGTCATTGGCCTGCTCGGCTCGCTCACCATCGCCGGTCGTGCACCGCCATCTGACAACACCGTCATCACCACGGCCATTGGTTCGGCCACTTCCAACGGCGGGTCCGCCGCCGTGGGCATAGCGCTGGCCATCTCGGTTGGCGACCACAACATCACCGCCCGCCTCGCACGAAGCGTCGACGCCGGTGGCAACATCTTGATCGAGGCCATTGGCCGGTCACGGGTCATCTCCGACTCGACCGCCTCCGCCGTTGGTGCCCCAGGCGACGGAGACGCTGGCTCCCAGAACGACCCGGCCGACCCCGATGCTCCCGGCAGCGTCGATCAGCAAGTCACCGATCAGCGCGGCTTCGCCAGCGATCAGCAGACGGCCAACGGCGGTCGTTGCGACACGAACTCCGGAACGTCCGGAAGCGCATCGAGCTCGAGCTGCCCGGTTGCCGTGGCCGCAGCGATCTCGGTGACGATTGCCATCACCAAGTTCCGGGCGTCAATCGCCGACGGTCTCACCATCACCGCTGGTGGTTCGCTCACTGTCCGCTCGGCCGCCAACAACGATGGCATCGCAACCGCCAATGGCAGCGGCAAGACCAAGACCGGCACCGTCGGCATCGGCGCTGCCGTCGCCGTCAACGTGCTGCTCATCACCAACACGGCAACGGTCGGCAACTCGACGATCACGGCAAACGGCGTCAACGTCGAAGCGTTGATGACCGGGTCAGACAACGACGCCGTGCGTCGCTGGGATGCCGCCACCGAGCAGTGGATCCTGATCGAGGCCGGCACCAAGTTGCCGACCAACGTGCTGTACCAGTACGAAAAGCCCGCCGCCGACGAGACCTCGCAAGAGAACGACGATCCGGTCTTCCTCGAGGTCGACACCGGTGACGAAGTGCCGACCGATCCGGGCGCCGAGACAGGCGACGTCTTCCTGTTGACCGAAGGTGACGGCGCCAACACCGCTGGCCTGTACAAGTGGGACGGCGCCAACTGGGTCACAGCACATGGCGCGACCTTGCCCGGCGGCGCCACCAAGGGCGATGCCTTCCAGCTGACCGCACAAGACAGCGGCAACGCACCAGGCTTCTACCTCTACAGCGGATCGGCTTGGGAACGGGCCGAAGGCAGCGACTTCCCCGAAGGCATGCTCGGCTTCGACATCCCGTTGATCGGTGACATCGGCGAACCCGACGACAACGAGATCTGGTTGCTGACGCCTGAAGACGCCGACTTCTTCCAGCTGCTCGAAGACGACGGTGCGAACACCGCCGGTGTCTACAAGTTCAATGGTGCGACCAGCACCTGGGTCAAGCTGAACACCCCGATCGTCAACGGCTTCGTGCTGCCAACCGCCGCCGACACCCCAGCCGACGAATCGCTGTTCCGCCTGCACGAACACGAGGCCATCACCCGCACCCAGGCCGGCGCAGGCGGCAAGAACGTCGGCGTTGGTGGCGCCATCTCGGTCAACATCACCGATGTCACCACCTCGGCCACGATCCCCGGTGGCGCAACCGTCAACGCCGGTTCGGGCGACTCGAACATCGAAGCGTTCAGCAACAACAGCGAAGAAGCCACCGCCAAGGCCAATGCCACGGGTGGCAAAGCCGGCATCGGCATCGGCGTGGGCGTGAACGTGCTCACCGTCAACACCACCGCCGAGATCGAAGATGGCGCCGGCTTCACCGGCAGCAACGATCTGACCATCAAGGCCACGACCCGCCAGCAATCCAGCGCAACCGGGTCGGCTGGTTCCGCCTCGAGCAGCGGCGTCGCCGTGAGCCCGGCAGTCGGCATCACCGTCTCGAACGGCAACACCACGGCTCGCCTCGGCACGGGTGCACCCACCACCGCAACCGGCGCCGTTCTCATCGAGGCCAACTACACGACCATCTCCGATGTCATGGCCGACGCCAAGGCCGGTGGCAAGTCGGTCGCCGTCGGCGCCGCCATTGCCGTGAACGTTGTTCTGCCCGACACCAAGGCCGAACTGGCCCGCAACATCACCGGCGCATCGGTAGCCATTCGATCGATATCCGAAGTGCTGACCAAGGTCGACACCAAGGCGGGTGCCTCCGGTTCGAAGAGCAAGGATGGCGGCGAAGACGGCGATGCCGACAACAACGCCGACGCCCAGGCCAATAACGAGCTCTCGAGCAACTCCAACACTGCGGGAAGCGAAAGCAACCTGGCCGGCAACGGCGCCCAAGACGGCGTTGACACCGGCAATGACGGTCAGGGTGGGGGAGAAGGCTCCAACAGTCAGTCCGGCCAGGGTGGCGCTCCCGTCGGCGTCGGTGCCGCTATTTCGGTAAACGTCGTCATCGAGAAGAACTCGGCGCTGGTCACCGGAGCGATCACCGTCATCGGCCAGACCGGCCCGGTCAACGTCGAAGCCATCCAGCACACCGACGGCAGCGCCAAGGCCATCGGAACCTCCCTGATCTCCAAGCAGGGCGCAACCAACATCGGCGCTGCGATCTCGGTCAACGTCGTCAAGGTCGACAGCATCGCCACCATCTCCAGCGGCGCCACGCTGCAGGGCGCCAACGGGGTCTCGTCGTTCAAGGCCATCACGAAGACCGGCGAGACCAACGACTTCGTCGTGTGGGCCTTCGCCGCTGCCGGCGGTACGTCGGGCAATACCAGCGTTGGCGGTTCGATCGGGGTGCAGGTCATCCTGATCAAGAACACCGCTATCGCCGGCAACAATGTGACCTTCGACGCCGGCACCGGCGACCTCGACGGCGATGCCAGCACGCCGATCAAGCTGCAGACACTTGCCTTGGCCGGCGCATTCGGTAAGACCGCAGTCGGTGCTGCTGTTGGCGTCAACGTGGTGAACATCGAAACCAAGATCAGCTTCGGCAACAACGCCACGCTGCACGCCGATGGCACGATCAGCCTCGACAGCCTGACCAGCACCTCACCTATCGAGATCCCGATCGACGTGCCTGCACTCGGCCCGATCGAGATCGGCACCATCATCATTCCGGCCCTCTCGACCGTCGCCGCCGGCGGCGCGGTTTCGAACGGCTCGACCGCCATCGGCGGCTCGGTGGTCATCGACATCATCACCTCGAACACCCAGTCCACGATCGGCAACAACGCAACCATCACCGGCGGCGGGCTCACCCTGTCGGCCACCGACACCAACACGATCGTCAACGGCGCTGCCGGCCTGGGCGCATCAACCGGTTCGCTGGGCATCGGCGCCGGCATCCTGGTTGCGGTCATCACCAAGGACACCCGGGCATCGATCGGCAACAACGCCGACATCGACATGACCGGCGACATCTCGATCAGCGCCGTATCCAACGAGAGCTTCCTCGCCGTGGTTGCGTCGGTCGGTGCGTCGACCTCGACCGGCATCTCGGCCTCGATCGCGGTGGCGGTCGTCACGACCAAGACCCGTGCGTTCATCGAGAGCACCGCGGGCGCCCCGTCTACGGCGCTCGCCGGTGGCAACTTCCGCATCACCGCCGACCAAGACTCCGACTTCGGCGTCTATGCCGGTGGCTTGGCCTTCGGTAGCAGCGCCGGCATCGGCGTCTCGACTGCTGTGCTCGTGCGCACGGCCACG
>JBDNHG010000120.1:0-4068 GCA_041688925.1 Acidimicrobiales bacterium
ACCGTTTGAGGCGTTCGTAAGGCGGCCGGCGCTGGGCGAGCACCTCGTCAAGGTTGGCGCAGTTGTGCGATTCGAGAGCTCACTCGACGAACGGCTACTCGAATTGGCGATCTCGACCGTCGGCGCACGCTGGAAGTCAGAGTTCGAGTTCTGGGCCCACAGCGGCCTTGCGCTGCGCGCAGGCATTGCGCCCGCGATCATCGATGCGCTCGCCGCCGGAACCCAACCTGTTTTCGAAGACGCTTCGGAGGCAGCGATCCATGCCTATGCCTGGGCGCTGTCGAACGACGGCAGCGTCGATCCGGATGTGTATGACGCGGCCGAGGCCGCGGTCGGCACCGACGGCGTCGTCGATCTGACCCACACCATCTGCTACTACACCCACATCAGCTTCATCCTCAATGCGTTCACTGTCCCCCTCCCACCCGGCATAACGCCCACCTTCAACGCAAATTAGGAGCGTGGCCCGCGACAATCGCGGGTAACACTCCTAATTTGCATAACTGCTGGCGTCTTGGGGCTGAAGTCGCTAGCTTCGAAAACAGTCTTCCCCGCGATTCGACAAGGGGTTGGTGGCGTGCGCGCTCTCAATGACCATTTGGCAAGCCATCACGGTGTCATTTCACGCGATGAAGCACTCGAGCTTGGTATGACGATCAGACAGATCGAGTATCGGCTTCGGTGCGGCGACTGGGAACGACTGAGCCCAAGCGTGTACCGCCACGCAGGTGCTCCGCCGACATGGCGGGGGCGAGTTCGAGCCAGTGCATTGTCGGTGGGCGGCTTGGCAAGCCATGGCACCGCCGCAACGGTTCACGGAATCGACGGTTGGAATCAGACGCGGATCGAGGTCGTTGTCGAGCAGAACCGCCGACCGGTATCGCGTTCTGACCTCACGATTCATCGATCGAAACAGATGGATCTCGCGGATGGCTGCGAGATCGACGCGATCCCCGTAACCGGGCTGGCCAGGACGGTGCTCGATGTTGCAGCAAATGTCGGGCCAAAGCGTCTCGAATGGACCGTCGACGCGGTGCTTCGTAGTCGCCAACTCGACTGGCCCGACCTGTACGCGATCTGGGCCCGAAGCTCGGCCAAGGGACGTGATGGGTGCGGACGCCTATACACCCTGCTCGAGCGACGCTACGGCGACAAGGCGGTTCCCGATAGCAAGTTCAACCGCATGGTCGGCCAACTACTTGACGATGCCGGCCTTGGCGGCTTCCTCTACGAGTACGAGATCTTCCAAGGTGACAAATTCCTAGCCCGAGCCGATATTGCCTTCCCGCACGAGCGACTAGCTATCGAATGCGATAGCAAACGTTGGCACCTCAATGGCCATGCGTTCGAGGCTGACCGATTCCGTCAGAACCGCGTCACGATCTCGGGGTGGACCGTGCTGCAGTTCACCTGGAAGACGTACAAGGAATCACCCGGCACCATCGTGAACGACGTCTACAACGCCCGAACACACCTCCGCCAGAAAGCGAATTAGGAGCGTCACCCGCCGCTATCGCGGGCAACACCCCTAATTTGCGTCAGTGCAGACTGCTCAGAATTGGTTCATTGTGTTGTGGGCGCCGCCGGCCTTGAGGGCCTTTTCGCCACCGAAGTATTCTTTGTGGTCGTCGCCGATGTTCGAGCCGGCCATGTCCTGATGCTTGACGCACTGGATGCCCTGGCGGATCTCTTGGCGCTGGACGCCAGAGACATAGGCAAGCATGCCTTCCTTGCCGAAGTACCCCTTGGCCAGATTGTCGGTCGACAATGCAGCAGTGTGGTAAGTGGGCAGGGTGATCAGGTGGTGGAAGATGCCGGCTTCGCGTGCACCGTCGGCTTGGAAGCTCCGGATGCGGTTGTCTGATTCGCCACCCAGCGGCGTGTCGTCATAGGTCACGCTCATGAGTTCGTCACGTTCGTAGGCCGACATGTCCTTGCCTTCGGCTGCCCATTCGTCGAAGACCTGCTGGCGCATGTTGAGCGTCCAGTTGAACGACGGCGAGTTGTTGTAGACCAGCTTGGCGTTGGGCATGACCTCGCGGATCGAGTTGACCATCGAACCAATCGCACCCACGTTTGGTGTTGCGGTTTCGATCCATAGTAGATCGGCGCCGTTCTGGAGGGCGTTGATGCCGTCGAGCACGCAGCGCTCTTCGCCGGTGCCGTCGCGGAACTTGTAGAGACCGTTTGGCAGCCGGACAGGGCGCACGAGCTTGCCATCTTGCTTGAGCAGGACGTCGCCGTCTTTAACGTCGTCGATCGTGACCTGGTCGACTTCGAGGAATGCGAGGTACTGGCTGGCCATATCGCCAGGCTCCTGAGGAACGGGCAGCTTCTGGGTGAGACCGGCACCGAGCGAGTCGGTACGGGCAACAATCACACCATCATCGACGCCCAGTTCGAGGAAGGCATACCGGATGGCATTGAGCTTGGCGTTGAAGTCTTCGTGCGGCACGGTGACCTTGCCGTCTTGGTGACCGCACTGCTTGGCGTCGCTCACCTGGTTCTCGACCTGGATGCAACATGCGCCAGCTTCGATCATCTTCTTGGCGAGCAGGTAGCAGGCCTCTTCGTTGCCGAAGCCGGCATCGATGTCGGCGATGATCGGCACGACATGGGTTTCGAAGTTGTCGATGGCATTCAGTGCAGCAGCTTCACCAGCGGAGTCACCAGCGGTGCGGGCGTCGTCGAGATCACGGAAGATCTCGTTGAGTTCGCGAGCGTCGGCCTGCTTGAGGAAGTCGTAGAGCTCAGCGATGAGCTCGGGCACAACGGTCTTCTCGTGCATCGACTGGTCGGGAAGCGGCCCGAACTGCGAGCGCATCGCGGCGACCATCCAACCCGACAGGTAGAGGTACCGACCAGCGGTGGTGCCGTGATGCTTCTTTACGGCGATCATTTTCTGCTGGCCGATGAAGCCGTGCCAGCAACCCAGGCTCTGGGTGTAGCGGGTTACGTCTTCGTCATAACGTGCCATGTCGTCGCGCATGATTTTGGCCGTGTAGCGAGCGATGTCGAGGCCGGTCAGGAAGCGGTTTTGCAGCTTCATGCGTGCCGCCGCCTCGGGGCTGATCGCGGCCCACGGGCCGCCGCCCTGTTCACGTAGTGATGCGTAGCCTTCGATGGTCGAGTCGTAAGACGTCATTGTCACAGATCCTCTGCTTGGGGAGTTGTGACAAGTTTCGGCCTTTTTCTCGCGCTTGGCGGCTCGATTCTCGAATTATTGCGAGGAATTTCTTTGAAATTCAGAAAATAGAGCGTATTTGCGCACAGTGAATATCCCCTGGCTGAGTCCCCCACTCGGTTGGTACTGTGCCTAGTGATGACGTCAAACCACCTATTTCCAAACGCCGACCAACTAATCGCCCGCAATATCGAGCACGCCAACGGTCTCGACGGTACCCACTTGGATGTCCGGCCAAGCCGCTCGTTGGCAGTTGTTGCTTGTATGGACTCGCGCATGGACATATTTGCGATCCTCGGGCTCGAAAATGGCGAGGCGCACATTGTGCGTAATGCCGGCGGCGTCATCACCGACGACGCGATCCGGTCGTTGTGTCTGTCGCAGCGCTTCATGGGCACCCGCGAGATCATCCTGTTGCATCACACCGACTGCGGTCTGCTCAATCTCGACGTGATGAAGTTCAACGACGCGTTCGAAGCCGACGTTGGCGTGCGGCCGCCGTGGAAGCTCGAAGCATTTTCTGATCCGTATGCCAACGTGAAGCAGTCAATCCGACGGCTCGAACTGTCGCCGTTCCTGGCCCACAGCGATCAGATTCGCGGCTTTGTCTACAACGTCGACACTGGCCTGCTCGACGAAGTCAGCTGACGCCGAATCGACACCAGCAGCCGGGTCAGCGCTTCCGGCGCAACAACCGATAGGCAGCTGCGACGGCAAGTGCTATCTCGGTGGCGCCAATCGGGTCGCCGTCAGACACGCCGGTAAACCCGGCACGGGTTGCCTGCGAGTCGGTGATCAGACCCTTGCGTTGCGCGAAGCGCACGACAACGCTGCCCACCAACAACAGGTCGGCGAGGCGTCCAATGATCGAGAATCGTCGCAGG
>JBDNHG010000121.1:0-1584 GCA_041688925.1 Acidimicrobiales bacterium
GTGGCGACGTGGGGGAACCTCGTCAACCGGGTGCTGTCGATGATGCATAAGACGTGCGATGCCGCGATTCCGCAACCACAAACCCTGGCGTTGGAGGATCAAGCGCTGCTCGACACCGTCGACGCGTTGATCGTCACCGCTGGTGAACAATTCGAACGTGTTGAACTTCGCTCTGCGCTGCGTACCGCCATGGACTGTGCGCAGGCCGCCAACCAGTATTTGAACGCAACCGAGCCGTGGCGCCTGGCAAAGACCGACGCAGACCGCGCCAAGACCGTTCTTTTCGTGGCGCTGAGTGCCATCAATGGTGCCCGAGTGGCGCTGTCTCCGTATCTTCCGTTCTCGGCTGCCCAGCTCGATGAGATCCTCGGAACCCCGTCGGGTTGGCGCCGTGACGAGCTGGTTGTGGGCACGGCCATTCCGGCGCCGAAGCCGCTGTACCAAAAGATTGACCTCTCGACCGAATGACCAACGCCACCCCACAATGGATCGATAATCATTGCCACCTCGGTGATGACGCTGCCGAAGCAATCTCTGCCGCACAAGAAGCAAATGTCACCAAGTTCATCGATGTCGGCTGCGATGTGGCGACATCGCAGTTGTGTATTGCGCATGCGACTGCGTTCGACGCCGTGTATGCGACCGTCGGGTTGCATCCGCACGAGGCGAAACACGGGCTCGACGGTATCGAAGAGCTCTTGCACGATCCACATGTCATAGCGGTGGGCGAGTGCGGTCTCGACTATCACTACAACCGTTCTGAACACGACGACCAGCGCTCAGTGTTTGCTGCCCAGATCGAGATGGCGCATCGTCACGAGCTTCCGTTGGTGATCCACACCCGTGAGGCATGGTCTGAAACCTTTGACATCCTCGATGCCGAAGGTGTCCCCGAACGCACGATCTTTCATTGCTTCACCGGTGGCCCCGACGAAGCAACGGCGTGCCTGTCGCGTAATGGCTGGTTGTCGTTCAGCGGCATCGTCTCGTTCAAGTCGGCGAGCGACGTCCAGCAGGCGGCGGCGATCTGCCCGATCGACAAGCTGCTCGTCGAGACCGATTCGCCCTACCTGGCACCCGTGCCGCACCGAGGAAAACCGAATCAACCGGCGTGGGTGAGCGTCGTTGGCGCGACCCTGGCCTCGATCCGCAATGCGTCGGTCATCGACATCGCCGAAGCGACTTGGCGCAACGCTCACCGCGCCTATCCGCGACTCGCCGGATAGTAACTGTTGCAATTGCAATGTTTTTTAGAATAAGCGCGTAGAAAAAGTGGCGCTCGGCACACGCGCGCCCGTCTCTGGGTATGTTGCGGTTAGATTACGGAGCTTCACCGGACGAGTCCTCTGCCGAATGGCTTGGGGCGCCTGATGGTGCTGCGAGAAGTCTGCCATGAAAACACTCTTCAAAAAAACAGTCACCGGTCTGGCCATAGCGGTCGCCGCCTGCACTGGCCTCCTTGCACCAGGTTTGGTCGGCGGCGACGCAGCGACCCAGCTCGCGACGCAGAGCCTGCTTCCTCTGGCGCAACCAGCGACAAACGTCCCCGAGCCCGCCCCGACCGAGATAGTCCCGGCCGAGCTA
>JBDNHG010000122.1:0-2273 GCA_041688925.1 Acidimicrobiales bacterium
GATGTACAGGTTGGGTGCGGCGATGTCGCCGTCGAGTTCACGGGCGGCAGCGATGGTTCCGTCGGTGTCATGCGCGAGTGACGGTGCGACTTCGACCGATACATAGCCGTCTTCGCCGCCGCTGTCTGTGTGGACGCCTGCCAAGACATCGAGCGCGCCGCGAATGTCAGATTTCACCAAGCCCCAATAGGCATCTTCCGCCGATGCACCGGCGGCGACGAACTCGGCAAGTTGCTCGTCGTACGCGTCGCTGTTGCCGATGGCCTTCTGAAAGATCGTGGGGTTCGAGGTGAGCCCGCGGACTCCTTGTTTGACCCATCGCGCCAACTCGCCGGAGGTGATCCAGTCGCGCCGCAGATTGTCGAGCCATGGGCTCTGGTGTTGCTCGTCGAAGAGGTCGTGAAGGCGGGTCATGGGATTCTTTCTCTGGGAGTGGCGATGCCGAGGCGGTTACACGAGGGTGAATGCGGTTGTGCGAAGTTAGAGGAGCGCGAGCGCTCGGTCGACGAGGTTGTTGACATTCATGCCGAGTTCGTGCATCACGGTTGCACCAGGAGCACTAGCGCCGAAACGATCGATGCCCACAACATCGTCGGCGTAGCGGAACCAACCATCAGACACGCCTGCCTCGATGGCGAGCGAGGGCAGATCACGCTTGAGGGTTGCGGCCCGATAGTCGCTGGTTTGATCCTGGAACAGATTCATGCTGGGCATCGACACCACGCGGGCGGGTTTACCCTGCTCGGCCAGGCGGCGTGCCGCTTCGACACACAGCTGCACTTCGCTGCCGGAGCTGATGAGCGTGATGACTGCATCGGCCGGATCAGAGAGCACATAGCCGCCCTTGGCCACCGATGCGGCGCTGGTTGTGTCGAGCACCGGAAGGTCTTGGCGGGACAGGATCAGCGCTGTTGGACCCGTGGTCGCCAGCGCCGAGATCCATGCGCCGGCGCTTTCGGTGGCGTCAGCGGGGCGGATCACCGACAGATCTGGTATCGCACGCAACGCGGTGACATGCTCGACCGGCTGGTGTGTCGGGCCGTCTTCGCCCACGCCAACCGAATCGTGGGTGAATGAATAGATGACCTGCAGTTTCGAGAGCGCGGCCAGGCGCACCGACGGCCGGCAATAGTCGCTGAACACCAAGAAGGTGCCGCCAACGGGAAGCACGCCACCGTGCAGCGCCATGCCGTTCATGATGGCGGCCATGGCATGTTCGCGGACGCCGTAGTACACCTGGTTGCCGCCGAGATTTGCGGCCGTCACGTGATCACCGTTGTTGAGCTTGACGCCGGTGTTACCGGTGAGATCGGCGGCACCCGATACCAGCGATGGCCACATAGGGGCGATGGCATTGAGCACCACGTTCGACGAGTTGCGGGTTGCGACGTTGTCGCCTGGTTGCCAGGTCGGCAACGCAGCTTGCCAGTCACCGTCGGGTGTACCCGTGAGCATCGGGGCGGGGTCAGGGTTGGCGGCTGCCCATGCAGACGCCTTTGTTGCGCCACGACTGCCGGCTTCGCGATACCAGTCGAGCACGTCGTCGTCGACTTGGAAGCTGGTTATGGGATCAAGCCCCAGGATGGTCTTGGCTGCGGCGATCTCATCATCTTTGAAGGCATAACCATGCGCCGAAGGTGAATCGGTCAGCGTCGGGCTAGGGGTACCGATATGGGTACGAAGGACGAGCAGCGACGGCTTGTCGGTCACATCTTTCGCTGCCAGGATCGCTGCTTCGAGCGCGTCGAGGTCATTGCCGATCTCGCCGAGATATTCGACATGCCAGCCATAGGCCTTGAATCTGGCGACCGGGTCGTCAGTCAGCCAGATCTCGGTCGCGCCATCGATCGATACGTGGTTGTCGTCATAGACGCAGACCAGCCGGCCGAGTCCGAGGTGACCCGCAAGTGAGGCGGCTTCGTGGCTTACGCCTTCGGCAAGATCGCCGTCGCTGCAGATCGTGTAGGTGAAGTGATCGACGACGTCAATGCCCAGTTGGCTGCGCAGGCGGGCCTCGGCCATGGCCATGCCAACCGAACTGGCGAATCCCTGGCCCAACGGCCCCGTCGTGATCTCGACACCGGTGGTGTGTCCGACTTCGGGGTGGCCAGGTGTGGCACTGCGCCACTGGCGGAAATCTTTGATGTCGTCGAGCGTGAGCCCGAACCCGCACAGATAGAGCAGCGAATACTGCAAGATCGACGCATGCCCAGGGCTCAGGACGAAGCGGTCACGGTCTGGCCAGTCGGGCGTGGCTGGATCGAAATCCATGA
>JBDNHG010000123.1:0-2701 GCA_041688925.1 Acidimicrobiales bacterium
CACGGGCATAGCGTCCGCTGCTGCGGTAACCGTGCTCATGTTTCTCCTCATCGCTACCGCCGACGGCGTGGCGACCGAGGCGGGCGGGTTGGCTATTGCAAGGATTTGGCTCTTGGCGGCTGCGTACATCGCGGTGATGCTTCTTGGGGTGCGCCGACTGTTGAGACCGCTCGGCCGAAAGTTCGAACGAATCGGCGCGCTCGATGCCGACTCGTTCGCAATCCTGATAGCGGTCGCTGTGGCGTCGGGCTACGTCGCCGACCGCATCGGCGTCAACGTCATCGTGGGCGGATTCATGGCCGGCCTGGTTGTGCCCGAACCGCGACCCGAACTGTGGCGCCAACTCACCACGCGCGTCGGCGATCTCACAGCGATCGTCTTGTTGCCGATTTTCTTGGCCTTCAGCGGCCTTGCCACAGACTTCACACAACTGAGCACGGGCGCGCTCCCAGGCATCGCAGTCTTGCTGGTTGCCGCGGTCATCGGCAAGCTGCTTGGCGGCGCCATCTTCGCGAGGTTGGGCGGGCTCAGCTGGGCCGAAGGCACCGTGATCGGCGTGCTCATGAACTGTCGCGGCTTACTCGTTTTGGTGGCCGCCTTGGTCGCGATTCAAGCGAATGCGATCACGCCGCTGCTACAACTCGGCGCGGTGGTTGTCGCTCTGGTCACCACGGCCATGACCGGCCCGCTGTTCGACGCCGCCAACGCCCGTCTGCCGAACAAGACCGTCGAGAGCTTCTGACAACGAACGTTCGGTCGGTGGCAGGTGTGGCTACTAGGTTGGCGCGATGGACTTGGGAATCAGTGGCAAACGAGCGGTAGTGGCCGCATCAACATCTGGCTTGGGCCTCGCGTCAGCGATTGCTTTGGCCGATGCTGGGTGCAAGGTGGTCATCAACGGACGCACCGAAGCGCGGCTGGCCGCGGTTGCTCCAACTGTCGCAGGCTCAATCCCGATTGCTGGCGATCTGTCGACCCAAGCAGGCGCCGAGGCGTTCATCGGCCAAGCTGCCGAGGCACTCGGCGGTATCGATATTCTGATCACCAATGCGGGTGGGCCACCTCCCGGGAACTTCGCTGACACCGACATCAGCGCGTATGCAGCAGCGCTCGAAATGAACCTGGTTTCGATGGCCGCAATGTGCAAGAAGGTCGTGCCCGGCATGCAGGCGCAGCACTGGGGCCGCATCGTGGCGATCACCTCGACATCGGTGCACACGCCAATGCCAAACCTGATCCTGTCGAACACGGCACGGTCTGGTCTCACATCGCTCTTGAAGACGCTGGCGCTCGAAGTCGTCGGCGACGGCATCACCGTGAACACTGCCCAACCGGGGCTGCATCTCACACCTCGGGTGACCGACCTCTACACCGGCACCATCGATGACTTGGCGGCGGTGCAGCCGACAGGCCGTGTCGGCGATGCCACCGATTTCGGCCAGGTCGTTGCGTTCTTGTGTTCGCAGCAAGCGAACTACATCACGGGTGTCTCGATTCCTGTCGACGGCGGACGCTTCACCCAACTGCAGTAACGCCGGCCCCACTCAGGTGTCTGGGCTCAGCGGTCTGAGATCGGCACAAACAACACCAGTTGCCATCCCGGATGATCAGGCAGGGCAAGACGATGCTGGTCGAACTGCAACCGGCCGGTTGGGTGATTGATCACCCGGACTTTTGGCTCGAGCGGGGCGACGTCATGACGATCCCACGCGTCGCTGAACATTTTGTGTTTCGCCCGAAGTTCGACCGATAGCTCCATCAGGGTGTCGCTGGGGAAGAGCGCCATGTGGGCTCGAAACTGGCGCGTCAGACGTTCGATTTCCACCGGCCAGTCGTCGATGAAGTCCTGCAACTCGCGGTGTTCGAGAAAGAGCCGAAGCAGGTTCGGATTAGCGCCCCTGTCCTCGAGCAAAGGGAAGAGTTGTTGTTCTGCTGTGTTCCACGCCACCAGGTTCCACAGATGGTCGAGCAGATAGGCCGGGTTCGGATTCAGCGCATCGACGAGGCGACGGTGGCCGGCGGTCGCTGAGCTGTCGACCGCAGTTGCTGCTAGCCGCACACCCGCCAGGCTGAACAGGTGTGCTCGTTCGGTGCTGCTCAGCCGAAGTGCGGTTGCCAGCCCGCCGAGCACCTCGGCCGACACCCGGTTTGCACGCCCTTGTTCGAGACGGGTCAGCCACGACACACCGAGCCCGGCAAGCACCGCCACTTCTTCACGGCGAAGGCCCGGGGTGCGACGGTTCGCGCCACCAGGGAGACCGACCGCTGCGGGCTCGAGACGTTCTCGTCTGGTGCGCAGGAAGTCACCGAGTTCAGAGGCACGCATCATCTGTTCATCATGGCGCGAGGTTGTGCCCTTGTCCTACCACTAGTGGTACCGCCATCACCAGGGCTCTTCTCAACAGGCTTGTTCGGTTGCATGGTGGGCATGTGTCCATGACTCCAATTCCCGCCAGGCCGTTGCCGCTGAGCCGTCGTGCCTCTGCGGCGCATTCTTCGGCCATTCGCGATCTGCTCAACCATGCGAAGCGACCAGGCATGATCTCGTTGGCCGGCGGCCTACCCGATGCTTCGCACTTTCCGGCTGGCGAGCTCGCCGCCATCGCCCAGCGCGTCATCGCCGATGAGGGTGAACATGTGCTGCAATACGGTCTGACGCAGGGTGATGCGAACGCCCGGCAGGTGTTGGCGTCGTTGTTCG
>JBDNHG010000124.1:0-5678 GCA_041688925.1 Acidimicrobiales bacterium
ACGACCGCTGATCTCGTCAACCTCAACCTCCAAGGCGGCGTCTACGCCGGACCGAACAAATCGCCCCTCAGCCTCTCGGGTCCACTCACCCTCGACGGAGCCGGTGACCCGACATCAGTGTTCATCTTCCAAACCGGTTCGACGCTCATCACCGCCACCAACAGCACAATCAACCTGATCAACGGTGCCCAGGCCTGCAACGTGTTCTGGCAGGTTGGCAGCTCCGCGACGCTCGGATCCGGCTCTGATTTCACCGGCAACATCCTCGCCCTTCACTCCATAACCGTGGCCTCAGGCGTTACGGTCAGCGGGCGCGCCCTCGCCCAGAACGGAGCGGTCACCCTTGACACCGACATCTTCGTTGAACCGAGTTGCAATCTGACCGCACCGACATCAGCGCCGACGGCAACGGTCTTGCCAACAGCGGCACCCACGCCGACGACCTTGCCCGTTGAGCGTCCGACCTCGACGACGGTGCTTCAGGAAACAGCGAACCCGGCGACGTTCGTGACCACGACCGAGACCAGTATCGACACGTCGACTTCGACCACGACCGAGACCAGCTCCGACACGCCAGCTACAGCCCCGCTGGTGCTCGCGCTCACTGGGCGTGCCAGCCACGCCTTACTCGTTGTCGCTCTGAGCGCTATTGGGCTGGGCCTTGCGCTCGTCGGTCTTGGTCGGCGAAGGATGAACTGACGGCCCAGCCTGCCGCCTCGAACAAAGGTAGATCTGCGTCTGCAATCAGGACCCTGGACCGAGCGCTCTGACCGCGTCGATCGTGTCGGCTTCTCGAGCGGCCTTGTCGCTGCGGTAACCCTTTACGCGGGCGAAGCGCAATGCGACCTTGCCGGGGTACCGCGATGACCGCTGGATGCCGTCGACGGCGATCTCAACGACCTGTTCGGGACGAACGAACACGATGTGCTTGCTGCGATGAGTTTCCAACTCGAGGAATCGTTCTGTTTGCCACTGCAACATGTCATCGGTCATGCCCTTGAACGTCTTGCCCAGCATGATGAACGCGCCCGGATTACGTGGGTCACGAGCGCCCAGATGGATGTTGGAGAGCTTGCCGGTTCGCCTTCCGGATCCCCACTCGACCGCGAGAACAACAAGATCCAACGTGTGTACCGGCTTCACCTTCAGCCAGCCTGCGCCGCGCCGCCCCGCCTCATAGGTCGCATCGATCGCCTTGACCATCACGCCTTCGTAGCCAGCGGTGATTGCCTCGTCGAAGAACCGTTGTGCGGCGGCGACATCGTTGGTTTCGAGACGGGGGATACGAAGCTCTGGCGGAAGCGCAGCGGCCATGGCCTGCCATCGAATCGGCCCAGCTGCATCGATGAGGTCACGTCCGTTGAGGTGTAGGCAGTCGAAGAAGACAACGTTGAGAGCACCGTCTGTGTCGGCTGCGAAACGGCTCATCGTCTCCTGAAACGGCACCGGACGCGCATCATGGCGCATGGCAACCGCTTCGCCATCGAGGATGATCGCCTCGACGTCGAGACCGGCGACCGCTCGCACGACATCAGGCGCTGTGCTGGTGATATCGCGCAGATTGCGCGTGAACACGCGAATGTCATCGCCGCGACGGTGCACCTGGACGCGGGCGCCATCGACCTTCCACTCGACCGCGGCCCGACCGGTCTTTTCGAGGGCAGCCTCGACACTTTCGGCCGTCTGGGCAAGCATCGGCTGCACCGCGGTGAAGATCTGCAAGCCGAACTCTGCCAGCGCATCGCACCCTCCCTCGAGAGCTAGGGTTGCGACGAGCGGAAGGTCGCTGGTGACCATTGCGGCGCGTCGAACAAGCGGCGCCTCGACCTCGGCCGCGCCAGCGACAGCATCCATCATGATGGCTTCGAGGGCTCCCTGTCGAAGCTCGCCGATCAACAGCCGACGCAGGAACTCTTGCTCTGGCGCGGTTGCGGCGCTGAGTAGATCGCGCAGCAATTGTTCCTTTTTCGCTTTCGAACCCGTGCCGGTGGTCTGGTTGATCTCGGTCATTGCTGCGTCGACGTCGCCAAGCGTGAGTATCGACGCCTGCGCCGGATCGCAACTGACCGAACCAACAGTTGCGTAGCCGAGCCCGATGCGTCCTTGGGGCAGCTCACCCGACAGATACGACACGATCAGGCGCACGTCAGACGTGGCTGCTTCGACGAGCAGCGCGCGGACCAACGCAACTTTGGCCAGTCGCGATCGGGTCGAGCGCACCTCCTGCCAAGTGTCAACGACGTGTTCGATCAGCACAGGCCGAGGTTAGTGCTGCCGCTCACAGCCATGCGAACGTTGGTGGTCGTAACACGAGAGCAAGCGGTCGGCTCTTGGATTGATTACGGTTCGCCCATGTTCGACGTGCAGGTGACACTCGATAACAAGGCGCTGCGGCACACGTTTGTGTCGCACCAGCCAAACTTTCACGATCCGATGATCGTGCTCACCAACAGTGAGGGCATCGCTCGGCCGAATATCTCGGCGCGTGACAAGTCGTTTGAGTACTACGACATCATGGCCCGCGGTTGTGACACCTACGAGACGGTGTTTCGGCCAATCGCTCCGTTCACCTCTCCCCGCCGCCGAGACTTCCCCTTCGGCGGCGCGTCCGACGAAGCACACGAGCTGAAGCGCAATCCCCACATCGACTGCCGCTTCCCCGAGAAGGTCGCGCCCGGCAAGTTGCCCTGGGTGCAACCACAGAGCGTCACCGGCGGCCGACCGCTCATGCACATCAAGGCGCAGAGCACCGACAGCCGCTTGTTCGGCACCAAGTCCAAGCCCGCTACGACCATTCCGCACGAATACGCGCATGCGATTCACTTCTCGTTGCTGTCGAAGACCAACCGGTGGCTACTCGCGGCAAAGTACGGCCTCTGGATCGCGGGCGAACTGGCGCAAGGGCGTTCGGGCACCCATCGCACCGAGAAACGAACGGCGCCGCTGATCGCCTATACCGAAGCGATTGGCATCTTCTCATTGCGGTTTCTCGTGTTCGCCTCCAGGGTGCGGCCTGACTTGCAGGGGGCTCCACTGCGGGCGGCGTTCGTCGCCGACGAACTCAGTGAACGGCCAGCGTTGGCCAAACAGTTGGCGGGCTACGTGAAGATCGCCGACCGAGCCCACGATGGCAGCGTCACGCCTCGGCTGCGAGGCAAGTCGACCGAGGGTGCCATCTACGGGGCGATCTTCCTCGACCTCGCCAATCGCACATCGCTCGCCGACGTGGTCAATCTGTACCTGCGTTGCGGTGCGATGGATGTCGGTGGGTTCGTCGACTATGCGCGCAAACAGCGCCGCGGTGCGCTTCGGGCCGATCTTGCGGCCGTCGCCAAGACCTGGGCGCTCGGCTGAACCACCGCAGATCTAGCTACGGTCGGCGACCGCGGCCTTGCGCACTTCGCTGAAGGGAAGACCCTTGTCGACTTCTGGTTCCCTGGGTAAGCCCAGCACCCGTTCGCCGATGATGTTGCGCTGGATCTGATCGGTGCCGCCACCGATCGATGTGAAGAAGGCATTGAGCATCGAATAGGTCGCATCGGCCGAGCGGGGTGAATCGTCGCCACCGATCATTCCTTCGGCGCCAAGCAGTTCGGTCTGCAAGGAGCCAGCGGTGTGCAAGATACGCGACATGGCCAATTTGCCGAGCGAGACGATCGACGACGATGTTCCCTGTTCGAGCTCGGCCTTGGCGCGTTGCCCGTTCCATTTGTTGACCTGCACCAGGCTGTGAAGCGCCGCCAGCTGCTGACGGATTACCGGCTCGGCGTTGCGGCCGACGTTCTGTGCAAGGTCGACGAGCGACACATCGGGGATCGGCGCGTTTGCTTCGTCATCGGATGAGCGCACGGCCTCGCTGGCCGACCGCTTCTTGGAGCGTTGCACCGATTCGCCCATGACCGCTCGTTCGTACGCGAGCGCGGTTTGCAGTACCGACCAGCCCTTGCCGAGATCGCCGAGCATGTTAGCGTCGCTGACCCGAGCGTCGGTGAGGAATACCTCGTTGAAGCGAGAGTCGCCCGTCGCCTGGCGCAGCGCCCGCACTTCGACGCCTGGTTGTTTCATCGGCAGGAAGAAGAAGCTGATGCCTCGGTGCTTGGGGACATCCCAGTCGGTACGAGCGATCAGGAACGCGAAATCGGCATTGCGGCCCATCGAGGTCCATACCTTTTGCCCATTGATGATCCATTCATCACCATCACGATCGGCGCGTGTCTGGATCGATGCGAGGTCTGAGCCGGCACCTGGTTCGGAGTACAACAAGCACATGTTGGTGCGCCCGAGCACGAGGTCTCGCAGATGTTCGGCGCGAAGCGCATCAGATCCGTAGGCGAGCACGACATTTGCCCACAGATTGATGACATCTTGGCCGGCTCCGGGGGCTCCGACTCTGGCAAATTCTTGGGCGACGACCTGTGCAGCGTCTGGCGACACGCCCCGGCCGTACCATTCGACCGGCCAACTCGGTGCGGCGAGTCGCGCATCGACGACTCGTTCGAGGAATTCGCCGGAACGTTCGCCGGTCCAGTTCTCAGCCAGCCAGGCGATCGCTTCTTGCCGCAAGTTGTCTGTTGTCATCACGCGCTCCTCGAGCTCTTCTCGACGGTGGGGTACCGAAGCACGATAGCCAAACCCGGCACGCGGGATGATGTGCGACTCAGCTTAGAGGGAACGCTACCGCGGTGTCTCCGGTGAACGCGAGTGCGACGCGTTGGCCTCGACTGGCTCGGGTTTCAGGGCCGCATCGCACACGTAGCAGCGGTGCGTCGGCGCCGTCGGGGCGCACCATGACCATGGTGTCGTGGCCGTAATACTCGACCAGGTCAACCGTGGCTATGTCGCCCTCGACCAGTGCAAGCTGTTCGGGGCGAAACAGAACATCGACAGCGCCGTGATCGATCGTGACTGGCACGCGTCCGCACGGCGACTCGGCGAATCCGTCGATCGCTGTCGACGCGACGATGGAACCGGACCCGACGAACTCGGCCACCTGCCGGTCGACAGGTGTGGTGTACAACTCGAACGGGCTGGCGACCTGAATGATGCGACCGTCGCGCATGACGGCGACCTCGTCGCCCAAGACGAATGCTTCTTCTTGATCATGGGTCACGAAGATCGAGGTGATGCCCAGCTGATGGAGCAGCCGATGTACTTCGGATCGAACCTCGACCCGCAGGGCAGTATCGAGATTGGAAAACGGTTCGTCGAGCAACAAGATTGATGGGCGCGGGGCCAACGCTCGGGCAAGTGCTACCCGCTGTTGCTGGCCGCCCGACAAGGTGGCGGGCATGCGGTCGACCAGGCTGGTGAGCCCCACCAGGGCCAGTGCTTCAGGCACGCGCTCGCCGTTCCGTTCAGCGCGTGGCAGCCCATAGCCGACGTTCTGGCCGACCGTCAGGTGTGGGAACAATGCCCAGTCTTGGAAGACCATGCCGATGCGACGTCGCTCGGGCGGTACCCACGAGCGGGGTCCGGAAACCTCGGTCTCACCAATGTGTATTGATCCATGGATGGGCCGTTCGAGCCCGGCTATCAGCCGCAGCAGCGTGGTCTTGCCGCACCCGCTGGCTCCGAGCAATGCAACGGAGCTACCGGCCGCTATCGACAGGTTGATGTCTTGCAATACGGGTGTCTCGCCGTATGCATGCTCGAGATTCTTGATCGTGACACTGCGTGCG
>JBDNHG010000125.1:0-14536 GCA_041688925.1 Acidimicrobiales bacterium
CAGCTGTATCGAACCCACAGAGGTCAAGAACCTTTTCGTGCTGCCGAGCAGTCTTGATCTGGCCGGCGCCGAGATCGAACTGGTCTCGGTGCTGAGTCGTGAACACCGTTTGCGAATGGCGATCGAAACGGTGATCGATGACTACGACTATGTACTTATCGATTGTCCGCCTTCGCTTGGGTTACTCACAATCAATGCCTTGACTGCTGCCCATGAGGTCTTGGTACCGATTCAGTGCGAGTACTACGCACTCGAGGGCCTTGGCCAGTTGATGCGCAACGTCGATCTGATACGCGCCAGTCTCAACCCCACACTGCAAATCAGCCATATTGTGCTGGTCATGTTCGATCCCCGCACCAAACTGGCCGGTCAGGTTGTCGACGAGGTCCGCTCCCATTTCGGGGCGACCGTGTGCGCCAATGTCATACCCCGCACGGTGCGACTATCGGAGGCCCCATCGTTCGGCCAGCCGATAACAACATTTGATACACACTCTCGAGGCGCTGCCGCGTATCGAGCAGTCACGCAGGAGGTACTTGATGGCCAAGCCTAGACAAGGTGGACTCGGGCGTGGACTCGGCTCGCTGATTCCTTCTGAACCACTAGCGCCAGTGGCTGATAGCCCACTGCGCGAAATTCTGGTCGGCGATATCGTCCCTAACACCTATCAGCCGCGTCAAACCTTTGACGAAGAAGCACTGGTATCGCTGACCGCGTCAGTACGTGAACTCGGGGTACTCCAGCCGGTGCTGGTTCGCGAAGGCGAGAATGGCAAGTTCGAACTGATTGCCGGTGAACGACGATGGCGGGCGGCTACCCGTGCCGGCCTTGATCGCATACCCGCGATTGTGCGCGATGTTGACAATGAAATGTCGCTGGCTCATGCCATCGTCGAAAACGTCCAACGCGCCGAACTGAACGCCATTGAAGAAGCAGCAGCCTTCTTACAGCTGATCGAAGACTTCTCGCTGACGCAAGACCAGGTCGCCACTCGCGTTGGTCGCAGCCGTCCGGCGGTTGCGAACTCGCTACGCCTGCTGCAGCTGCCCGTCGATATTCAACGCCTAATCATCGAGAGCCGTATCAGCGCGGGTCATGGTCGCGTGCTTGTGAGCGTCGAGCAGGCTGATCGTGGTGCCCTGGTCAGCCAGATACTCGGCCAAGGCCTGAGTGTTCGCGCACTCGAAGCACTGGTGCGCGATGGCGAAGATCCAGCAGCACCACCAGCAGCTCCCGAGGAAGCGGGCCCTGCGAGTGAGGGCGATGTTGGCGAAACCAAACCGCCTGCGTTGCTGGAACTCGAGGAACTGCTCGGCGAGCGATTTGATACCAAGGTCGCTATTTCGCTTGGAAATCGACGGGGTCGACTCACGATCGACTTCGCTGATATAGACGATCTCGAGCGAATCTATGCGCTCATGACCGGTGGCGGACGATGATTCTTCCCCACAGTGTCATAGGGCATACAAAACTGGTGTCCACGTAAGGCAATTGCATGCCCTATATAGGGTAATTCTCAACCTTGAGTGTAGACTTATCGGCTGTTTACACAGGATGTGCACAAAGCTGTGTGAAACTTCCGACCGAGAAATTCATACGTCGCGCCTAACGTAAAGATCGACCCTTTCGGGTCGACCTTCGACGTCATGTGAGTTGTCGCCCCACAACAAGAGGTTGAGGCAGGGTTACGGCACGGTAACCAGTGGCTTACGAGCAGCAATTTCTCACAGCGCGGCACAAATGCCCGTAAAAGATCACGAACTGCTACACGGTCGGCCGGTCAGCTGATCCTGAGAGGCGCCAACCCAGCCTTGATGGCCTAGATGAACTCTGCGAGGTCCTCGAGGAGCTTTGCCTTGCCGGCTGCACCGACCATGCGCTTCGCGACTTCGCCGTCCTTGAACACGAGAAGTGTCGGGATACTCATGACCTGGTAGCGCTGCGCGATTTCTCCGGCCTCGTCGACGTTGAGCTTGGCGATCGAGATCTTGTCGCCTTGTTCTTCGGCAATCTCGTCGAGAATCGGTGCAATCATCTTGCACGGTCCGCACCATTCGGCCCAGAAGTCGACGAGTACGGGTCCATCAGCAGAAGTGACAACTTCGTCGAAGGACTCGGTGGTGAGCGTGGTGATCTTGTCAGATGACATGGGGAGAGACTCCTGGAATCTTCGGTTTGAAACCTAGCGAATGGCAAAACGTTGTTGGATCGTTTGGTTCTGAACCTAGCGGGCGCCACAACGTTGATTGGTACTGCAGGTGAAACTCGTTCGGCGGCGATGATATTCCTCGATGTGGTGTGGCAGTGATCTCGCGTAGCTGTAGCGCAGAACTCGCACACGATCGCAGAGGGCGCGGCGCGTCGTACCACCGAAGTGGCGGCACTGGTCAGTCGTCGAGTGTTTCGAGCCAGCGTTCGGCATCGATGGCGGCTTGACAGCCCGATCCCGCAGCGGTGATCGCCTGGCGGTAATAGTCGTCGACGACGTCGCCACATGCGAACACACCAGCAAGAGCGGTGCGAGTCGAGTTGGGTTCGGCTACTAGGTAACCGTTTGGTTTGATCTCGAGCTGGTCAACGAAGAGTTCGGTCGACGGTTTGTGACCAATTGCGATGAAGATGCCGCTGACGTCGATTTGGCCCGCTTCACCGGTCTCGGTGTTCTCGGTTGAAACGCCGGCGATGATGCCGTCGCCGAGATACCCAGTGACGACCGTGTTCCATACGAATTCGATCTTGTCGTTCGCACGGGCCCGGTCTTGCATGATCTTTGATGCTCGCAACTCGTCGCGGCGCACCAACAGCTTGACTTTGCTGGCGAATCGGGTGAGGAACATGGCCTCTTCGAGTGCCGAGTCACCTCCGCCGACCACTGCAATTTCTTGGTCGCGAAAGAAGAACCCGTCACAAGTAGCGCACGTGCTGAGGCCATGACCGATGAGGGCAGACTCGTTCGGAAGGCCAAGCATGAGCGACTGAGCGCCCGTTGCGATGACCACCGCGGTCGCGGTGTAGGTCGGGTCAGGGGTCGATGCGTCGTCGATCCATAGTTGGTGTGGCTTCGACGCTGGATCGTTGGAGAGTTCTACCTTGACGACCTTGCGGGTGACCAGCGTGGCGCCGAAACGTTCAGCCTGGGCACGAAACATGCCCATCAGGTCGGGGCCCATGACACCTTCGGGAAATCCGGGGAAGTTCTCGACGTCAGTGGTGAGCATGAGTTGTCCACCGGGTTGATCGCTGGTGGAGGAAGGTTCCCCTTCGATCACCAGAGGCGCCAGGCGCGCTCGCGCCGCGTAGATCGCGGCGGTGGGACCGGCGGGTCCGGACCCGATGATGATTACTTGATGATGCTCAGCACTCATTGCTGCTCCTAACGATGTGGCTGGCTTGAAACCCCACAGAGCGGGCCAGCATTCCGTTCAGGTGCCGCGTGGGAAGCGATGATGCGGTCGTGTCGACTCAAGATGCAGCGTGACGCGGCCGTTTTGACCACAGAAAGCCGCCGCCCGCCAGGAAGACGCCACCCAGAATCAGGTAGACGAGCCAGACATCTTTGGGAATGAGTTCGTCGAGTAGCCGCACGGTTCCGATGAGCACGACGATGAGGGCAATGAGGCTGATGAGCCCGCCCATCAGGCCAAATACCAGCGCTCGAGACACCTTGATGGCGGGACCCGAGGTCTTGACTCGGACGATGTCGACCGTTGACACGATCTTGTCGGTGGCGAGAACATGCCAGTCAGGAGGCAGCCCAGGCACGGGCAACGACTCACTGTGTTCTACTGGGTCAGTCATCTCAGCCATGCGCCCGAGAGCCTATCGCCTCGAAACCGTTGCTGTGAAGGAACGACTGCTCAGGGGATTGTTGACAGAATCGAACAATCATCGAATGGATCGACAACCAGCAAGGAAATGCCCTGGTCGTCGGTACTGACAATGTGGATCTCGACGAGCTGATCATCGACCGTTGCCTGACCAACAAAGGTGACAGAGTCAGTCTTGGCAAGTGCGGGGACTTCTTGTTGGCAACCAGGGAAGAGTCCGGGCTCGAAGGTGTCGGCGCGTTTGCGCAAGTCTTGCGTAGTGAGTTGCTCGAGCTCTTCGCGTAGCGACTCAGCGTCGACGAAGTCTCCGAGGGAGACGTCGTATGCGAACGGCGCAGCGGCGAACGAGTCTGCATCGTCGGTCGCGCCGTCTGCGCCGGAGGCACCGTCATCAGAGTCGGCGGTGTCGTTCGCTGATGGGTCGTCCATGGGCGCTTCGGCTTCTTCGTCGTCGGCCATTTCGTCGACTTGGAAGGCCGCGGCTGGGGGTGCCGCTGAGCGGCTCGAATCGAGTTCGCTCAGCCCACTGGACTCGGCACTGTCCGTCATGGCATCAGAATCGGCCTCGGCTGAGGCTGCCTCGTCACCGGGCATGGCCTCGGCGGCTTGCACATTGGCGTCGGAGGCGGTCGCAACATCGTCGCCTGCGCCGCCGCGGCCAAAACTGAGGGCTGCCAGTCCAACAACAAGTAGCACGGCGGCTGCGACGGCAGCGATCACACTCGAGTTGAAACGGCGAGGTCGGCGGCGTTCGCGAGCAGCCTCGAGTGACACGACCGCGTCGTTGTATGAGGCGGCACTGTCTGGTGGTGCGGCGTCGGGCGCCGCGGCCAGCAGGGGTGCATTCTCGGCTGAACTCGAGCTGTCGCCAAATAGTTCGTCGAACGCCCCGAGCGCAGCAGCGAGGTGGGCTTCTTTCTGTTCGGCAGGAGCAGAAAGCGGCGCCCCGAGTGCACCCGATAGAGCGCGTAGTTCTTCGACGCGGCTCAAAAGCTCGGGTTCAGACTCGACGATGGCGATTTCGTCAGGCGCAGCCTCGTTGTCGAGGTATGCCGAGACAAGCTCGTCAGCGTTTGGTGGAAGCGGATTCATGGCTGATCGCTCTGACGTTCGCCGACCGGTCGCTGGTTCCCTTGAATCATCAATTCGGCAAGTTTGGTTCGGCCGCGAGCGATGCGCGAGCGCACGGTTCCAGGCGGAATTTCTAGTGTTTCAGCGATTTCTGCATAGTCGAAGCCTGCGCAGTCACGCAGCACGACAGGCGCGCGGAATTCTTCGGGAAGCTGGTTGAGAGCTGCTTGTACCTCGTCGCGGACCACCAGCTGTTCATCGAACGCCGGGGCATGGTCATCGGTGTTTTGGTCAGCCCAGCCGTCGTGTTCATCGACCAATGCGGGTGTCGGTCGCCGCTTTCGGCGCCGGAGCTCGTCGAGGCAGGCGTTGGTGGCGACCCGGTAGGACCAGGTGGAAAATGCGGCCCGATTATCGAACTTGGCCAGTCCGCGCACGATTGCCAGGAGCGCTTCTTGTGTGGCATCGGCCGCGTCGGCATCGTTGCCCGCAATGCGACGGCAGATGGCATAGATGCGGTCGTAGTGACGACGAAGCAGCTCGTCGAGCGCGGCGCGTTCGCCGGCTTGAGCTTGCGCCACAAGGGCGCGGTCGTCACTTCTCACGACGCGAGACTAGTGCCGGTGCCGTCGCAGGTTGGCGACAGCACCACACCAATGATGAACTCGTCGAATACCAAGCCGCTGGGGTGTCAATGGTCGATTGGTGTCTTGGTGTCTTTGGCCGTCGGGTCGGCTGACTTGTTTCGGTTCGAGTCGAGTCGATACGAAAGAATCGAGACGATGAGTCGAGCGAGGCCAAGCACAAGTCCGCCGGCAGCAATGAAGAGTGCTATCGCTTGTGGGTCCATTTCCCGATCATGCCCGTGGGGTCTGACGGTGTTTCATCGCTCGGCTCGGGCCGACGTTCGTCGGATATGGCATGACCGTGTCTGGTCGCCTCCTCCGTCGGGTCAGCTACCCGTGTTTCACTGCTGCTAGACGGTGTAGCTGAGGCCGACGACGCGCGGGCCGCCATGGGTGCCGACGACCGGCCCGATGAGGCTGACGCGGTCGATTTCGACGTCGAGCATCTTGACGAACGTGTCGATGTCGGGCGCCAGGCCATGACCGATCGCCACATTGGTGGCGGTCGCCGGAAGTTGACCCGCAAGCCAGGCCAGCGCCTTCTTGCGAGTGCGCTGCCGGCCAGCCTCTTCGACAGACCCGCTGCTGAGATCGATGCAGGGTTTGATTGAAAGTAGCGAGCCGATCATGGCCTGCGCATTACCGATGCGGCCACCCTTCTTCAGATTGTCGAGCGTGTCGAGCACACCAAATACGTGGGTTCGAGTGCTCAGATCCTTGGTCAAGGCGATGATGTCTTCGGCGCTTGCGCCATCCCGAGCGGCTTCGGCGGCCCGCAACACGATCGTGCCCTGCCCAACAGTGGCCGAGGCCGAGTCGACAATGCGGATGTCGAAGCCGTCGATCGTGGTTGCCGCGGTGCGAGCGGCCTGGGCGGTCGCCGAGAGGGCTTCAGACATGTTGATGCTGACGACGCTGGTTGCGCCATCGTCGATCAGCGACTGAAATGCCTGGGCAAACGAACCGGGCGAAGGTGCTGCAGTTTCGGGCAGTTCGTCGCTGACTGCCATCTGCTCGTAGAACTTCTCGGGCGACAGGTCGACTCGGTCGGTGTACTCGGTGGTGCCAAAGCGGATACTCAATGGCACGACGGCGATGCCGAGCGCCTCGGCGACCTCGGGCGACAGATCGCAGCCGCTATCGGTGACGATGCGAACAGACATGCGGGCTCCAGTGGATGCAAAGGGGTGGGGTAAAGGTGTACAAGAAACAAGGTTGCCAGCCGAGGTTACGAGCTTGTGTAGCCCTCGGGGTTGCGATGTTGCCAGCGCCAGTGGTCGACGCAGGCATCGGCGAGTGTGCGGGTGGACTGCCAATCGAGGCGTTCACGCGCACGCGACGGGTCGGCGAAGCTGATGTCAGCGTCGCCAGGTCGGCGCTCGACGACGCGATGGGGGATAGGCCGATCAGCAGCCACCTCGGCGGCCGCCAGCACCTCGCGTACCGAGGAACCAACACCGGTGCCGAGGTTGAAGGTTTCGCTGGTTTCGATGCCGGCGAGCGCATTCACCGCAGCGACATGGCCGTCGGCGAGATCACAGACATGAATGTAATCACGCACACCAGTGCCATCGGCAGTGTCGTAGTCGTCGCCGAAGATGAGTACTTGGTCGCGTAGTCCAACCGCTACTTGCATGACGAAGGGCATCAAGTTATTTGGCGGACCAATCGGGTCTTCGCCGATCATTCCGCTGGGATGTGCACCAACCGGGTTGAAGTACCGAAGATTGATGGCCTTGAGGGGCGATGTCGCGGCGACGTCGTCAATGATTTGCTCGACCATGAGTTTGGTGCGGCCATAGGGATTGATCGGGCCGGTCGCAGCGGTTTCTTGCAGCGGGCTCGACTGGTCAGGGTCATAGACGGTTGCCGACGACGAGAAAACGATGCCGCGCACGCTCGCCTGGTGCATTGCTTGCAACAAGCTGATGCTGCCGGCCACGTTGTTTTGGTAGTAGCGCAGCGGGTCGGCGACTGACTCGCCGACCGCCTTCAGCCCGGCGAGGTGGATGACGGCATCAACCTCGTGCTGGGCCAAAAACGCAGCGACGCCAGTGGTATCGGCCAGATCGAGTTCGACGAAGGGCATGTTCATGTCGGCAATGGCGGCCACCCGGTTGAGAACTTCGGGTGAACTGTTCGAGAAGTTGTCGAGGCCGACGACCGAATGGCCGTGCTCGGCGAGTGCCACGGCGATGTGGCTCGCGATGTAGCCAGTCGCTCCGGTCAATGCAACAGTCAAGGTTCGCACCGGCGAGATGTTAACCGCGTAGTGTGCAGGTGGGCCGAGTGGCCGTCGGGATCCCACCTGGATGGTGCACCAATGATTTATTCGGTCGCCGTGCAGCGTCGTCTCCAGCAAGACGGCGTGGTCGATCAACACCTGAGCCGAAAGGGAAACTCGTGCGAGATGAACTAGCGATTGCCCGAGTCCCTTCGCGGGGCGTGACCACATGAGCCGGGGAGCGAAGCTGAAGTTTTTCTTCGGCACGATGGGTTCGGGCAAGAGCACGCAGGCGCTGCAGATCCACCACAATCTGACGAGTCGCGGACTCAATGTGATGTTGATCAGCCAGCTCAACCGTGACCAGGGTCGGGTGTCGAGCCGGCTTGGCGTTTCGGCGCATGCCGAGACTGTCACGCCCGAGTCTGATGTATTCGGATTGGCCAAGGCCCGACTGTTGTCTGACGGTCTCGATGCGGTTGTCTGCGACGAGGCCCAGTTCTATGCGCCGGAGCAGATCGAACAACTCGCCAATGTGGTCGACCTGCTCAGTGTCGACGTGTTCGCATTCGGCCTGCTTACGAGTTTCCAGGGTCAGCTGTTTCCGGGCACAGCCCGACTGCTCGAACTGGCTGACGAACGCAGCGAGTTACAGGTCGAAGCGCGGTGTTACTGCGGCAACCGCGCCACCCACAACGCGCGGCTGGTCGACGGACGTCAGGTCTACGCCGGCGCACTCAAGGTCGTTGGTGACACCAATGATCGCAGTGAGGCGACAACCACCTATGAATTGCGCTGTCGCCTGCATTGGCACGTCGAGCTGTGGAAACAGCAAGGGCGTCAGCTTCAATTGCCTGTCGATCATGGCGCCGACGTGATCGAACTCAAAAGCAGAGCCGCCGAGGGCGACGGTGCCACCGAAACCGAGAGAGCTGATCACGAATCATGATGTTGAGCGACCGCAGCCTGCGAGAAGCCCTTGCCGCTGGAACCATCGAAGTCGAACCGTTGGGCGAGAACGCCATACAGCCGTCGTCGATCGACTTGCGGTTGGCACGACAGTTCCGCATCTTTCGCAATCACACCCGCGCCATCATCGACGTCAAAGAAGATCTCAGCGATCTGACCGAACTGGTCGAGATGGACGACGATCAGCCGTTCATCTTGCATCCTGGTGAGTTCGTGCTCGGCTCGACGCTCGAACGGGTCAAGGTGCCAAACGATCTCGTCGCCCGCATCGAGGGCAAGAGCAGCCTGGGTCGCCTCGGTCTGCTCATCCATTCGACCGCGGGGTTCGTCGACGCCGGATGGAACGGTCAGCTCACGCTCGAACTGTCAAACGTCGCCAGCCTGCCCATCACGCTGTATCCGAGCATGAAGATTGGTCAGATGAGTTTCATGCAGATGACGACCGAAGCCGATCACCCGTACGGCTCGGGTGAGGTCGGTTCGAAATATCAGGATCAGGTGGGCCCGATCGCCAGCCGCTACAACGAGAACTTCTCGTAGCTGCTCAGTAGCTCAGTTGTTCGTTGTGTCGTACATGTAGATTGCGCCGGCGCCCGTGCCGGTGACCTTCCTGGGGTCAGAACTAGGCGACGTCAACACGAACAGCTGCTTGCCGTCGTGGCCACCAAGCATGCACGCGAACGATCGCTGAGGCGGCGTCACCCGGTCGGTGATCTCGCCACCCTCGAGCACGCGGACGATGTCACCGCTGCGGGCATCGGCAAACCAGATTGCCCCGTCGGCATCGATGGTGCAGCCGTCGGGTGCCATGTCGGGCACCGTGGCCCAGACTCGGCGGTTGGTCAGCAGGCCTTCTTTGTCGCGATCAAAGGCGACGTACTGGCCGCCGAATGATTCGCCGACGATCAGCGTTTTTTCGTCGGTCGTCGTGACGGTGCCGTTCGGAAACTGCATGTCGGGTGCAGCGACGGACACCGATTGGTCTGGTGCGACGTGGATCAGGTTAGCGGTGGCGAAATCTTCGCCGCGTCCGATGTCGAAGCCGAACTCGCCGACATAGGCATGTCCGTCAGACGTGACCAACATGTCGTTGCAGTAGTAGGCGGCGTGCGGCGACAGGTCGGCATAGGGCTCGAGACCGCCGTTCCCGTCTTCGACCATCAGTTGCTGGGTCTGCATGAACACGACGAGCAGACGGCCGTCGGGCAACCAGCCAAGGCCCGATGGTTGGTCGGCGAGGTCACCGTGGGCGACGCTTCGTTCGCCGTTGGCGGTGACCGTGTAGATGGCGTGTTGGTAGAAGTCGGAGTACCAGAGATGGCCGTCGCGCCACCGGGGTCCTTCGCCGAAATCGACGCCGTCGACAAATAGTTCAAAGCTGGGATCAGTCATTGTTTGCACACTATTCGCTGACGTCGCGCACGTACGAAGGCGAGCCCTGCAATTGGTCGGGCATCACGCCGAGAGGCGCGTTAGTTGCAGAACCGTAGCGAGCCCCAGTCTCGCGCCTGTCAGCGTTCTCACAGGAGTCTCCGAGTGGCCTGACAGGGGGCCTCAAGGTTGCGAAGGAACCGCCATGCAGACACCTCCCGCCATCGTTACCAGTGGCCTGACCAAGCACTATGGCGACGTCCGTGCGCTGGTCGATCTCGACCTCGAGGTACGACGTGGTGAAGTGTTCGGCTTTCTTGGACCGAACGGAGCCGGCAAAATGACGGCGATCCGCGTGTTGACCGACGAGATCCGCCCGACTTCGGGAACCGCGAACATCGTCGGCTTGGACTGCCAACGTGACACGGTTTCGATCCGCTCGCACCTCGGCTATCTGCCGGGTGATCTAGCGATGTATCCGAAGCTGACCGGACGCGAGACGCTGACCTTCTTTGCCAACCTTCGTGGCGGCGTCGACTGGACGTTTGTCGATGCGCTCGCCGACCGCCTCGATGCCAATCTTTCCAAACATGTTGGTGAGCTTTCGACGGGCAACCGTCAAAAGATCGGACTGATCCAGGCGTTCATGAATCGACCTGACGTGATCATCATGGACGAACCATCGACAGGGCTCGATCCGCTGGTGCAAGCCGAGTTCCAGGCGATGATGCGCGAGGTCGCCGAAGACGGCCGCACCGTATTCCTGTCGAGCCACACCTTGTCGGAAGTGCAACGGGCAGCCGATCGGGTTGCGATTCGACGCGGCGGTCGACGCCGCAACGTTCGAGGCCATATCGGGGGTGCACGACGTCACTGTCGCCGAGGATGGTTGCAGCGTCGATGTGTCTTTCAGCGGCGAGATGGCGGCACTGCTCGACGCAATTCGATCGGGACCGGCGTTGGTTCATATCTCGACACAGGAGGCCGATCTCGAGGCGATCTTCCTGACCTATTATCGGGATCGTTCGCCGGTCGCACCTGACCAAACAGTGTCGACCAGAGCTGCGGCTGCCGAACCAACGTCGGGCGAGGCGGATGCCTGATGCTGACCAATATCTTCACAAAGTCATTGCGCGATCGGTGGACCAGTACCGCCATTGGCATGGCGATAACCGGCGTCTTTTTAGTGATGGCTATGGCCGCCTATCAAAGCATCGACGTCAGCGTGTACACCGATTTGCCCGAGGGCATCCGATCGGTCATGGGCATCCCCGACAATGCCGAGCCCGCCACGCTTGCCTACAACATCGTCCTCGGCATGATCTGCGCATTGACGCTGTCGGGGTTGACGCTGGGCATGGGTGCATCCAGCGTGGCGGGCGAGGAGCGAGACGGAACGATCGGACTGCTGCTGGGTAACCCGCGATCGCGCCGCAGCCTGCTGGTTGCCAAGGCAGGGGCTCTAGCGGTGCTGGCGACGGCTGGTGCCGGCATCACGTTGGGCGCGTCCTACCTTGCGCCCGCCATCCTCGATGTCGACATCGGAATGGCGAACCTGGTGGCGGTCACTGTGCACCTGTTGTTCAATGCGCTTGCGTGGGGGGCGGTTACAGGAAACCGCTCACTCGCCGCGGCGGCCACAGCCGGGGTCATGGTTGGGTGCTATTTCGAACGGTGGTAGCCGACATCGCCGACCGCCTCCGAGGCAACGAGCGGGCCGCCGAGCTGATTGACCGATTGTCGGGTGGTGCTCGGGTGAGCAGCATTTGGATCAAAACAACGGCCGAAGGGCAAGCGCTGGTTCTGGTCGTCGCGCTGGTGATGTTTGCGTTCATGGGTTTGATGATGGGCCCGATGTATACCGCACTCGAAAGCACGCTGGCTGGCCTCTCTGGCGACCTCCCCGATGAACTGCTCGCGATCGTGGGCGGTGGTGACATGTCGACACCCGAAGGTTGGTATCAGGTCGAGACGTTCGGGCTGATGGCACCGATTGCAACTGCATTGGTCGCCGCTGTTGGCGGGGCCAAGGCACTGGCCGGCGAAGAGCATGACCGCACCATGGGTCTGCTGCTTGCGAATCCGATAGCTCGTCGCCAGGTCGTTCTTCAGAAGTTGCTCGCCTTGGTCATACACACCAGCATCGTGGGTGTCGCTATTTGGGCGGGGGTGGTTGGTGGTTCGGTTCTTGGTGGGCTCGGCATGTCGGTCACCAACATTGCAGCCGCATCGTTCCAGGTGACGCTGCTCGGCATCATGTTCGGCGCTTTAGCGCTGGCGGTCAGCGCCGCGTCCGGTAACGTCCGCCTCGCCACGTTCGCGACCGTTGGTGTGGTCGGGGCGTCCTACGCGTTCAACTCGATCTTTGCCGTCGCCGATGACCTCAACCGTTGGAAGCAGTTCTCGCCGTTCGATTGGTACTTCGGTGACGATCTGCTTCGCAACGGCATCGAATGGTCATCGGTGGCGCTGTTCATTTGTTTCACCGCTGCTTTGGCGGCAGCCGCTGTGATGCTGTTCGACCGCCGCGACTTGCGACGCGGCTGACCACTAGCAAAAGGGCAATGGTCAAGCCGGGACACTATTCAGGACGGGACAATGACCAGTGGGCACGGCGCGTGCTGGGCTACGCGTTGGCTGACTGAACCCAAGAGAACCCCTTTGAAGCCGCCGCGGCCCCGCGAGCCAACGACCAGAACGTCCGCGTCAACTGCTGACTCGAGCAGCAGTTGCGAAGCGTCGCCGGCAACAATCTCGGTTGCTACAGCGACGGTCATATCGATACCGACGATGGCCTCGGCAACGATTTTCTGGACCGTCATCTCTGCGCGTCGCTGGTCACCTTCGATCATTTTCTGTTCTTCTCGGTCGCCAACAGCGGCAAGCCTCGCCACTGAAACCGAACAACCTCCGACAGGTGACCTAGGTTGATGTCATGGTCACGATGGTTGCGGGCGGGTTCTCGTTCGAACTGAGGCTCGAGGACGAGCGGGCGCCAGAGACGGTCCGCGCCTTTCGGCGGATGCTGCCGCTCGTATCCAAGATCATTCATGTTCGATGGAGCGGGCAGGCTGGGTGGGTCCCCATGGGTGAGCTCGATCTTGCGATTGAAGCCGAGAACGCAACCTCGTATCCGCATCCGGGCGAATTGATCCTGTACCCCGGTGGGGTAAGCGAGACCGAATTGCTGATCGCGTATGGATACGTGAACTTCGCCTCCAAGGCCGGTCAGCTGGCTGGCAACCATTTTGCTTCCGTCGTCTCGGGGGGCGACCAGCTAGAAGAGCTGGGCGAACGGCTGCTCTGGCAGGGCGCACAGGACATCTCTTTCACCGAAATCTGACGAGTCACCAGTGCCACGGGTGCGACCGCGCTGTTGGTTTGGTGGTGCGGCCAAAACGTATGAGGGACAACTGCAGTCGCAGTTGCCCCTCGGGTGGGTCGGTCACCGTCGGGGCCGACCCACCGGTTCTTCGTGTTGTGGCTGAGCGGGTCAGCTCATGACGTCGACGTCGACGTCGAAGTCTTCGCCTTCGACGATCTGGTCGAAGTCGTCGCCGTCTGGGGCCGGGCCATCTGCGGTCGGGCCGTCGTGGGCTTCGAGCTCGTGTAGCAGCTCTTCGCCTTCGATGTCGACGTTGGGGACGATCCGGTCGAGCGCCTTGGGGAACCACCAGGCGCGATCGCCGAGCAAGGTCATCACTGCGGGGACGATGATCATACGAACGACGGTTGCGTCGAGCAGCACGGCGACGGCCAGGCCGACACCGAACATCTTGATGATTGGATCGTCGCCCAGGACGAAGGCTGCGAAGACGCTGATCATGATCAGTGCAGCAGCGGTGATGACTCGGGTAGACGAAGCCAGACCCGAGAGCACACTTCCGTGCGCATCCTTGGTCTTTGAGTAGTCCTCACGGATGCGGCTCATGATGAACACTTCGTAGTCCATCGACAGGCCGAACAAGATTGCGAACAACATGATCAGCATGAAGCTGATGATCGGCACCGTGTCTTCGAGGCCGATCAGGTCCTTCATCCAGCCCCACTGAAAGACAGCGACGACGACACCGAAGCTCGAGGCGATGCTCAGCAAGATGGCGATAGCTGCCTTGAGGGGAACCTGGATCGAACGGAAGACCACGGCAAGTAGCAGGAAGGTCAGACCAATGACCAAGATCATGAACACCGGAAGTGCACTCCTCAGCTTCTGAGAGATATCGATGTTGGCGGCCGTGCTGCCGGTGAGCGAGATTTCGGCACCGGTCTGGGCTTCGGCCAATGGAATGGCGCCATCACGGAGCCGGTTTACCAGGTCGTCGGTTTCAGCATCGGCAGGACCTGACCCCGGGATTGCTGACAGGGTGGCAGTGTCGCCAGCTTCGTTGAATTGGGCGGGTGTGACCAGTTCGATGTTGTCGTCAGCAGCGATGGCAACGGCGACGAAG
>JBDNHG010000126.1:0-5892 GCA_041688925.1 Acidimicrobiales bacterium
ACAGCTGATCGGCGCAACTATTCAAAGTCAGGGGCGACAGTTTGGTCGGCACAGGTGGTGTCTGGCGTCGCGGTTGGGTCGCTCAGGAACGCGACCCGGATGCCGGCCGGACACGACGTTTCCATGCCGTGTCCGTGGTCGGCCATCTCGACATACGTGACATTCGACAACGCCTCTGCCACCTGCAGCGACCATGCCGGCGGCGTAATTGGATCAAAGGCGCCGGCAAAGACAAGCGTCGGGATGTCGCTTGTGAACCGCTCATCGTCGACTTCAGGACTCGAATCGACTGCGAAGAAGCTGCAGAGCCTGTCGACACCGTCGCTGCTCAACGCATCTGAGGCAGCTTCGCCGAACAGCGGCCGAAGTTCGTCCAACAACTCGTCGTCGACCGTCTCGTCGTAGAACGGGAACTCTTCACGACACCAGGTCGTGTAATAGAGCCCGAGCGAAAGATCGAGCTGATTCGGATCGCGTTGCGCGACATAGGTCGAGACCAACTCGTCAAGCCCACCAGAGTCTGCCCGCGCAATCTGTCGAGGCAGCGCCCGAAGCGCCCGAGTGCTGTACAGCTGCGTGAACACGATGTTCATCAGCTCGGCGCCGTCGACTCGAAACGGAAACGTTTCGCCGGTTCCCGGACGGGTCGCGGTGACAACTGCGGGCTCAGTATCAAGGCGCAACGTCAAGGCCGACAGATTGTCGAAGAAGTCGCCGTAGTCATCGGCGCAACGATCAACGTCGCAAGCGTGGTCGAGTGCTCGTAGCGACCCGAACGCGTTCTCAGGGATGGTGGCGAAGAAGTCGACCTCGAATGGCACGATCGAATCGAGCACCGCGGCGCGCACACCCTCGGGGTGATCTCTCATGATCGTCAGGCCCAGCCGAGTGCCATAGCTGATACCCCAGAGCGACCATTGTTCGTACCCGAACAGCTGGCGTAGCAGCTCGAAGTCCACTGCGGCCGACGTGGTGTTGAAGTCATTGAAGTCGATGCCGTCGGATTCGAGCCGCGCTGCGCAGTCGCCATACACAGCCTCGAGCGTTGCGCCGTCGTCATCGGGCAGTCGCACCGCGGGGTCGTCACTGTACTGCGCCTCCCACAGCAGATCGACCTCGGGGCAGTCGAGTTTCGGGGTGGAATAACCTGTGCCTCGCTGATCGACGAACAACACGTCATGGTCGGCACCGATAAACCTTGGCGCAAGCGTTGTGCTGCCGACACCCGGGCCTCCCTGCAAAAACACGACAGGACCGATGCCGTTTGGGTCACCATTGTCAACGTGGGCTACCAGCAGCTCGACCGACTCGCCCGGCACCGGTGACCAGACGTTACGGGGAAGAGTCGCTATCGAACACGTCACTTGCGCTGCGCCCACGTCTGGCGGGCAATCGACCTGCTCGATCGATGCTTGGGCCAGCAGATCTGCCACCGCGACAGGAGTCGGCGTTGACGTCGGTTCTGGCGTTGGTGTGGCCGTGGGGCTCTCGTCGACACCGGTTGGCGTCGGCATCATCGCCGGCGTGGGAATGACGGGCAATGGCGTCGCGGGCGAGGGCGTGACAGCCGATGGCGTGGCGGTCGCTACCGCTGATGGAGCGACGACCTGGGTCGCTGGATCGGACCGACAGGCGGTCGCCAGAATCGCGAGGATGACAATGTGCGCAAGCGCTCGCACCGTCGGCTTCAGGAGGCGCACGATTCTTCGATGTTCGGCGTGCGGCTGTGCAGGCCACATGATGGTTCGCTTCGCCATGTCGTGCTCGCCGAAATCAATAGTCGATGGTCTCGAATCGATACCACGCTGCGTCGCCTACGCCGTTGAGTGCATCGACCTGCGCCTTCTTCGAAACCGCGCCGACGAACTCGTCGTGCGTGCGCAGGCGAGCCCACATCGCCGGCAGTTGCGCAGCACGACCCGCTGCTGAGGTAACGAGCACGCCGTGGCGGCCAGGTTCGAGCATCTGTCCGAGTTCTTCACGGGTCTGAGGAAAGATGCGCTCGATTGGGGAAATGATCGAGATCGTCGTGCTCAGGTCGGCGAGTTCGGCGGGTTGGATCGACGGCAACCGAGGATCGGCGCACGCCGCTGCTGCATTACGCACAACAGAGCCAGCGAGCGGACGGTCAGCTTCGATGGTGCCCGCAGATCCGCGGGTTTGGCCGTCGCGCCGTAGCGTGACGACCGATGCCCGTCGCGCTGCCAACGCCGGTGGCACACGCCCCATGTCGCTTCCTTCGACTCGGCCACCAAGCACGGTGAGATCGACTGCGGCACGGGCGAGCGCTCGCAGATGCCGAGCATCGGCATCGCCGAGCGTCATGTCGGTGGATTCCCAGGCGGCGAGCGACGCTACATCGACGAAATCGTCGCCCCCGAAAGGATCGTTGATCGTGTCGGTCGCCAATTCGAGCAGACCCATCGACCGACGTCCGATGATCGTCATCGCTGCGGCCAACGAACGTGGTGCCGACACGTTGGTGCCCATCATGCCCGCCATGTCGTTGCGCAGCAGCGCTGCCCGAGATAGCTCGGCGCGATCGCCGACCTCGTCGGAGTTTGTTCCGGTGCCAAAGGAAGCACTCACGAGAACGAGCGTGTCGCGCGCTCCCCACAGCCGTTCGAGAACGTCGACTACCTCGCCGGTGGTTGCTTCGCCGACCAGCATCGGGATGATGCGCACGGCTCCGAGCAGGCGCTGTATCGGAGGCAGGTGTACCTCGATCGAGGTGTTCTTCTCGAATGGCCGGTCATTGCTCACCACGCTTGGGTGTGCATGCAGTTCGTCGATGCCAGCCCGGTCGGTGAGTAGATCACCAAGTGGCGTGCGAAACGCGATCGATCGAGGGACCGCGATGCCTGCGAACTGGCGACCGCTGCGGCCCGGCACATAGTCGCTGATCACGACTACCCGCTGCACGTGATCACGTTCGGTTTCGAGCATGATCATGCCGCTTCCGGCGACGTGCGGTGCAGCGGCAAGCCCGCAGTCGGGCACGATCAGCAGCTTGGGGCTGGTGAATTCAGAGTCGGAGCTGTTGATGGCTGCGTCGATCTCAGACCGCAATTGTTGTGAGTCTGAGGCGTACAGGCTCCCTGCAGCTACAGGTTCCCGGACACCAGTCGACATGCCAGCAGCGTAGGGGAGGTCGACCCAGTGTCCCCCGGATGGTCACCACAAGCCTGCGGCGCCTCGCCCCGTTCGACATGTCGAACCTGCAAATCGACGGCGAGCGCGACACAATGGTTCGATGAGCACCACCGATCATGCGCTGAACTTTGACCTCGCGAAGTACCGAGTTGCGACCGGCAGCACCGTCGACCTCTCCGAGTGGAAGACCGACGAAAACGAAGGCCTGAACAAGAAACTGGGTCGCGACATCACCAAGGTATTGAATGACCGACTCGAGGTGGCCCAAGAGCTGTTGTGGGCCGAAAACAAGCACAAGGTGTTGCTTGTGCTTCAAGCAACCGACACCGGCGGCAAGGACGGCACCATCCGCCATGTGTTCGACGGTGTCAACCCGCAAGGTGTTCGGGTCGCGTCGTTCAAGAAGCCGACCGACGACGAACTCGCCCACGACTACCTATGGCGCGTCCATCGCGAAACGCCTTCAACGGGCGAAATGGTGATCTTCAACCGCAGTCACTACGAAGATGTGCTCGTCGTGCGGGTACACGGCTGGGTCAGCGAAGAACAGGTACACAAGCGCTTCCATCACATCCGCGAGTTCGAGCGGCTACTCGCCGACGAGGGTACGCAGATCGCCAAGTTCTATCTGCACATCTCCAAAGGAGAGCAGAAGGAGCGACTGCAATCACGACTCGACGAACCCGAGAAGAACTGGAAGTTCTCGACCGGCGACCTCGCCGAACGCAAATTGTGGGACGACTACCAGACCGCATTCGCCGACATGGTCGCCGAGACCAGCACCGACCACGCCCCGTGGTACGTCATCCCTGCCGACCGCAAATGGTTCCGTAACCTGTTGATCTCACGCATCGTTGTTGACATGCTCGAAGGCCTCGATATGGCCTATCCCCCACCCGAAGACGGCCTCTCGGACGTCGTGATCGACTAGTCGCTGCTTCTTCCGCACCGCGTGTCAGTCGAAGATGGCGTCGATGCGTTCGAGGACGTCGGGGGTGAGGCTCGGGATCAGGTCGGCTGCTTCCATGTTGTGGTGCACCTGCTCGACCCGGCTCGCACCGGTGATGACCGATGAAACGTGCGGGTTCGAAGCGCACCAGGCGATCGATAGTTGCGCAAGCGATGCACCGAGTTCGTCGGCGATTGCACCAAGCCGGCGCACCTTGCCGAGCGCTTCTTCGTCGGTCAGGCGATCCTGCAACCAGCTGTAGTTCGGCAGCGAACCACGACTGCCTTCGGGAATACCGTCGTTGTACTTGCCGGTCAGCAGCCCCGAAGCGAGGGGGCTCCATGTGGTGAGCCCCATGCCGTAGGAGTCATAGATATCGCTGTAGTCGGTTTCGACGTTGTGGCGTTCGAACAAGTTGTATTGCGGCTGCTCGACGACCGGGGCGCGCAGGTTGAGCCGTTCGGCGACGACGCACGCTTCCTTGTACTGCTCGCCGGTCCATTCAGATGTGCCCCAATAGTGCGCCTTGCCTTGAGCGATGATGTCGCTCATTGCCCACACGACCTCGTCCATCGGCGTCTCGGGGTCGGCACGGTGACAGTACAAAAGGTCGACATGGTCGAGGCCGAGACGTTCGAGCGACCCATCGATGCCTTCGAGCAGGTACTTGCGGTTGAGCGTGTTCTTGGTGTTCGCTCCGTCGGTGATGCCCCAGTACAGCTTCGTCGAGATCGTGTAGGTGCGGCGATCGAGACCCATGCGCCGAAGCACCTCACCCATGATGACCTCGGACTGACCACCGGCATACGCCTCGGCGTTGTCGAAGAACGTCACGCCAGCATCCCATGCCGCCTGCATGCTCTCGGTCGCGGTGTCGATACCCAACTGGTCACCAAAGGTCACCCAGCTGCCGAAGGACAACACGCTGACCTTGAGGCCTGATCTACCCAGTCGTCTATGTTCCATTCCTCTAGTACAGCCGATCCCTGGCGGGATTGCCACGTCTGCGACCAGGTCATCTGGCCGGCCCTACGCACGCGAGCGACGCGGCCGTGACAATCAGCCCGTCTCGACGATTGAAGAACCCGGCTGCCACAGGTGCGGCGCCTATCAGCGGGGTTCCCTGGCACACTGGTCGCCCATGGGTCTCAGCCGTCTCCTCCTGGTCATTGCGATCGCGGTGGCGGCTATGCCCCTTGTCGCCACACGGCTACGGCCACCCGTGTCCATACGCGAACTAGAGAAGTCCTTCGTCGTCGCGACGGTCACGCTGGGCATTGGCATGGCCATCACTGGAGCGACACACGACCTCGACCTGTACCTGGTCGCGCACATGGGCTACCTGCTTGCCGTGGTGACACTGCCGTGTCTGCTGGTCGGCTGGTGGGTCACAGCGTTCATTCGGAGGCGTCGGACATTGCTTGTTCGAATCGGCGGTCTCGCCGGCGTCGTGCTCGCTCTGCTCGGCTTCTGGGGCACCCACATCGAACCCAACTGGCTCGAGACCGACATCGCTGCCATCACCGGGCCTGTGCAACAGCCTCTACGCATTGGCGTGTTGTCAGACCTACAGACGCCGAACGTCGGCAAACACGAGTGGAATGCGATCGAGACGCTGATCGCCGAGCAACCTGATCTGGTACTCATCGCAGGCGATCTGTTTCAAGGCCCACCCCAGGTCATTGCCGCAGCGGCTCCCGACTTTGTCGAGCTCCTGCGCACCTTGGTCGACAACGTCGAAGTCGTCGCGGTGGTATCAGGTGACACCGACGACTCGCGACCCCTGGCGC
>JBDNHG010000127.1:0-3728 GCA_041688925.1 Acidimicrobiales bacterium
TGGCGGTGCCAGCCATCGGGGCACCCAGAGCAGTTGCCGCAATGGCACCCGCCGAGAAGATCGAAGGTCTTCATGGCGTGGCTCCGGTAGGTCGGGGGTAGGGGACTGGTTGTAGGCCCCAGTGGATGGGTCCTGGTTCGAGTCCGGGCTGGTCGCCGCCAGAGGTAGCCAAACGCGTATGTGCGAACCCGAACAAGTCTTTGGACAGAAAGTCCTTGACATACACCAAATGGGGGGGGGGTAGCTTCGGCGTAGTGGCCTCGGCTGAGGTCGGCGGATAACTCCTCGGAGGAGACCAATGAAACCAATATTTCGTTCTATTTTGGCGGCCATGGCGGTTCTCGCTGCTGTATGCGTGTCGATGGTTGCGGTGCCTGTAGATGACGCTGCTGCAACGCCTGATAGCTCGACTGGGTGTAGTCGCGCGTTCCACGGTTGGTGGGGCTCGCCGGGCCCAGACATCGGATGGAAGATCAATTACTTTGCGCAGACCGCGACCGGCTACGTGAACCCGCCTGAGTCTTCCATTCCAATCTGTAACCAGCTCGGTGTGCCAAATGTCAAGTATGCGAGCCTCGCTGGCAACTGGGCATACAACTGGGGTCGGCCCTACCAGCAAGCAAGCGTGGGTCTCAGTCACATTTGTTTGAACCTAGTGCCATGTTTCACCCACAGCTATAACCATGTCGAGGCTCGCTGGACAGGCGCTCAGTGGACCTACGAATGGTTTGATTCCGGTTGGATCTAGGCTGTACCACCTCGTAGTGCGAGTTCGATTCTCGATATGTGTGCTCGCCGGTCTGGTGGCGGTAGGCAGCGTGGCGTGTGCCTCTGAAGGCGCCGGGGAGCCGCAAAGCCTCGAATCGTATGGTGAGTCCGAAGTAGCGAAAGCACTCGGCATCGACACGCAGTCTGATGTTGCAGCTTCAGCAAGGTCGACGCAGCAGATCACCCACATTGAAGCATTCGGGAGTTGTCTCTTGGGCAAAGGATACGACGGGTTTCCGCTCGTCTATCCGGAACCTCCCCCGATCACAACAACGAGGATGCGGGACGACCTTGGATGGGTTCGAGAGTTCGGCTTCGGGGTGTTTACTTTGTCGCTTGAGAACTTCGAGATTACAGGCAGTGGAACCGGCTCGGGCGAGCTTCAGGGCTACGTTTCAAGTCTGTCGCTGGAAGCCGCTGAGCGTCTTCGTCTCGAATACGACAGCAGTATCGAAGCTAGCTGCATGGCCGAAGCTGAGGAAGCGGTTGCTTCCCTTGCTGAGACGATCAGCTTGTCAATATTTGCGGATGCGACGCTTGAGATCAGGGAGCGGTCGGAGGCAGACCCTAGGTACGCCAACGCGCTCCGAAGCTACGCTGATTGCATGGCAGCAGGTGGGTATCCCAGCTTTGGATCTCCGCAGGAGGTCGTGGCGGCGGTCGACAATGAGTTTGGTGCGTGGCTTCGTTCGGTCACCTTCAGCCCAGACTCCGCCACGGACGCCGAGTTCGTATCGCAGCTCGACGAGCCGTCCCGAGACCTATTGTCTGAGAACCGAGAGTGGGAGGTGGCGCTTGCTATCCAGTCATACGAATGCGAACTGCCGGTCCGTTCGGATCTCGTTGAGATACTGGGAGAGGCCGAGCAGGCGTGGATCGCCGTCAATCAAGAGCGACTCGCGCCGTGACACGGCTAACGGGCGAGCTTCGACTGTCGCCAGGCTCTTGGAATTTGCGCCAGCATCCAGAGAACCTTCCCGTTGTGGCTTTGGATGGGACAGGCAAAGTCATCGCTCAATCACAGCTAGGGCCATACGATCGCTTCGAACTTCAGATCCCCGACGGGCACAACAAGGTTGAGATTCAGGTCGCTCTACCTGGCGTAGCGCCGGCGACTGTTGAGCTTGACGGCAGCGACGTTGTTGCTGTGGTGCTGTACTTCGAAAACAATCTAAACTCTCGGTTCTAGGCATTGCCCGGTTGTGTACGACCAGGCAATGCGGCGTCCGAGTCATCGCCGACGAAACGAGACCGAGTAAACAGCTCTAAGGACAGACCGTGGCAAGTCCGGAGCGCTACACAACCACGTGAATGCCCTCAATCGATCTTTTGGTTGAGCGAGATCAGTCAAGTGTTACCTAGAACACAAAGTTCGAAAGTTCTCCGATTAGCCCGAGGTCACCGTGGGATGCGAGGGGCATGACGCCTTCGCCTTCGTCTTCCCATCGCTGCGCGATGAAGTCCGGGTCGGTGTGCTCGTCGGGGTAGTAGTGGCTCGCCCAGATTTCGATTGCGTGTTGTTCGTCGACGGCGATGATGGTGAGGTCGTAGTTCTCGCCGTCGCAGTTGTCTGCTCGTACGTACAACATGGGGTACAACTGGTCGTCGGGTTGGGAGCGGTTGCGGTCCAGGGTGGTGGTGTTCATGGTCGGGTTCCTTCTCAGTATTCGTGTGGGTAGAGGACGGTGGTGGTCTCGCGTTGGCCGTGTTGATTGCGGGCTTCGGTGATGACCCAGATCGTTTCGGCGTCGCGGTTAGCGGCTAGCTCGGCCGGGATGTCATAGGCCGACAAGATCCGGTCGCCGTTGGCGAGTGCGTAGTTGTTTGCTGCTGCGTCTTCGGGAGGCACGTTTCCCCATTGGCCGTGCTGGTGATCGGTGAGGACTCGCTCGACGAGCCAGGCCGATGCAGCCTCTTCTTGATTGAGTTGCGCCGATACCGAGGCGGTGGCCACGACTTTGCCGAGGGCGACGAATCGGGTGGCCTCAGGCGACACCGTGACCCGCCGAGAGTCGAGATTGGGATCGTCGGTCATGGGGTGCTCCTGTGGAACTTTGCGCCCGGCACGTGTAGGTCGCCTTCGCCCGCGTCGTTTGCGATGTGAGCGTTGAGAATTGCGGCTGCGGTGTCGCCGACGGCTTTGAACAGTGCAATGAGGTGTTCGGCTTCGTGACAGGTGAAGCCCGGCGCGCGTTCTGCCATTGCTTCTGCCAAGGTCCCGTAGTCATTGAGGAAGTCGATGGCTGCATCCGCGATATCGACGGCGAGGTCGAGGCGGGCTTCGTCGGCAAACTGGAAGCCATGGCCACCGCGTTGGCGTGCCGTCTCATGTGCGGGTGTGAATGCGTGCCATGAGGCCACGGTCGAGGCGAGGCGGCTCATGACGAGTACTCCGTGTCGGTGGCTGTGGCAACTATCCCGAGACGGTGACCCGCAGTCAGTAGGTACTCACCCAGTGGGCGGGACCACTCAAAGCCTGAGCCGCAACACCAGTCGATCAACTCATCGTCCACGTCGGCTGCTGTGGCGAGCGATACCGACCCGCAGCTTCGACACACGCCGCCGGTGGGACCGTAGATAGCGAGGCTTGCCTGGTCGACCACGGCGTCAAAGAACTGCATTGCGACGTCGGCTTGGAGTGCGTCGGCCTTGGCGTCTTGTCCTTCGTTGCGGTACTCGGTCATCTGCTCGCGTTGTTCACGTAGCCACTCGTGGGCGATCTTCATTGCCGAAAAAGGCAGGTTGACTGCTGGGTAGGCCTCAGGAGTCACGCCGTCGTCGCCGTCAGCTTCTTTTTCGGGGCGTACTACCACAGAGGCCGTGTCGGCGTCAGCGCGATGTGTGGTGGCGTTTGCTGGGATGGCGTTATCAGCGCCCGTTTCTTCAGTGGTTGTTTTCATGGTTTCCACTCTAAATTAGGGGTGTGACATGTTCGCAGATAACTAGAGATTATCTGCGAA
>JBDNHG010000128.1:0-2522 GCA_041688925.1 Acidimicrobiales bacterium
CGACCGCATCCTCATGGGCCAAAAGCGCGAATCAACCGCGCTCAGCGATACCGAAAAAGAGGCAATCGCGTATCACGAGGCCGGCCACGCAGTGTGTGCCGCAGTGTTGCCCGCCGCTGACCCCCTGCACAAGGTCACGATCATCCCAAGCGGCATGGCACTCGGTGTGACCATGCAGCTTCCCGAGTCTGAACGCCACATCTACCGCCAGGACTACATCGAAGATTCGCTGGTGGTTCGCATGGGTGGCCGAGTCGCTGAACAACTCGTCTTCGGCCAGGTTTCGACAGGAGCCAACGACGACCTGGTTCGCAACACCGAACTCGCTCGCAAGATGGTCCGCGAATGGGGCATGTCCGACAAGGTCGGCCCAATGGCGTGGGGATCCGACGGTGAGGTGTTCATGGGCGATCAGCTCGTGTCGACCAAGGACTACAGCGAACAGATGGCACACGTGATCGATGCCGAGGTGTCGCGGATCCTGCGTGACGCCGAAATCCGCTGCCACGATGTGTTGACGAAATACCGCTACGGACTCGATCTCGTCGCTCGGGCACTGCTCGAACGCGAGACCATCGCTGGCGCCGAGGTCAGCCGACTGCTGGGCGTGGCGCAAGGAGGGGGCAAACTAGACAGCGCCCCTCGAGACGCCGCAGAGCTCACGAGTCCACCGAGCACGACGCCCTCGATCGATTCCTGAGCGGCCTGTCTGCCTGCTGACACCAGACCTCTATGACCGTCACCCTCGTTGTCATGGCCGCAGTGGCGGCCGTGGCCGGGGCGGCGGCCTGGTGGCAGCACAGACTGCACCGACCGGCGCCAACGGCCACACATGGCGCCCCTCCGGGCCAACTCGACCGTGCAGACTTTCGTGCGCCCGAGGCGCCCACGCTGATCGCCGTGTTCACCGCAGCGTCGTGCAGTTCATGCGAAGCAGTGTGGGCTGAACTCTCGGGCTACGAGTCTTCGAGCATTGCCACCCAGAACATCGAGGTCGGCCAAGACCCGACGCTTCATAAGCGTTATAACATCGAGTCGGTTCCCACCACGGTCATCGTCGACGCCGCTGGTGAGACCGATGCCGCCTTCGTTGGTCCCCTAAGCCCAGATCACCGGCACGTCTTGCGAGCTATCGTCGAACGTCATGACTGAGGATCGATACACCCACGGCCACCAAGAAAGCGTCGTCAAGGCCCACGCGACGCGCACCATCGCCAATTCGGCTGCCTATCTGGCCGACTATCTCGTTCCCGGCGTCGCTCTGCTCGATGTCGGCTGCGGTCCGGGCTCGATCACCGCAGAGTTCGCCTCCCGAGTCTTGCCCGGCGGTTCGGTACTCGGCATCGACTACAGCACACAGGTCGTCGAACGCGCCAAGGCCAGCTACGGCGACTCTGGCGCAGCGTTTGAGGCGATGGACCTCTACGCACTCGACATTGCCGACGACAGCTATGACATAGCCCACGCTCACCAGGTGTTGCAGCATGTGAGCAACCCGGTCGCCGCACTGCGAGAGATGAAGCGGGTCGTACGGCCGGGCGGAGTGGTCGCCGTTCGTGATGCCGACTATGCTGGCATGCACTGGGCGCCCGAGTCAGCTGCCCTCGATCAGTGGCTGTCGGTGTATCGCCGCGTCGCCAAAGCCAACGATGCCGAACCCGACGCCGGGCGCCATCTGGTTCGGTGGGCCCGCGAAGCGGGTTTCGACCACGTCAGTGCAACAGCCGACGTCTGGCTCTTTGCCGATCCTGAACCACGTGCGTGGTGGGGCTCAACCTGGGCCGAACGTGTCGTGTCGTCCTCGCTCGCCGAACAGGCGGTAGAACTCGGCTACGCTACAGCCGACGAGCTCGCCGAGTTGGCCACTGGCTGGAAAGCATGGCTCAACGAGGAAGATGGCTGGTTTGTCGTGCCCCACGGCCAACTCATCTGCACCGTGTAGCGCACACGGGCTGTCGCCGCCGGCCCACCTATTCGAACGACAACAGGTCGGGCACACTCGTGGTTCCCTGAACCGGAATTCCCATCGTGCTGAGCACGAAACCGTTGGCGGTGACGGTCATCTCAGCGATTGTGCCCGTTGAGGACTTCACGCGAATCCATTGATCGCCGGGTTCGACCAGTTTTGACAGGTCGAAGATGCCACGACGGCGCGGCGCCAACTCGACCTCAGCGCGTGACTCTTCGCCCTCGGGGCCCCCCACGATGACCTCGACCCGTGCAATGGTGTCTCCAGCAGGGTTGAGAATGGCCAACGTGGCGGCGTCAGCGCCATCGAGAAGCGTCGGAACCGCCATCGACTGGTCGGTTGCGGCAACGTCGGCTCCCAACGACGAAGTGACGCCTCCGTCGGCCAGCTGGCGCGTCAGAATACGCTCGGCGATCACGGGCACACCGTTGAAGCTGCGGATGGAAACAAAGAACGGCTCGCCCGGACCAACCATCGTGCTTGCATCGATTGTGGCCAACGCATCGACGGGGTGCGCCGCATGGCCGCTGACCGTCACAATCCAGCGTTCGCG
>JBDNHG010000129.1:0-1489 GCA_041688925.1 Acidimicrobiales bacterium
ACTGAATTTCGGCCGGATGGCGGCGAAGGCTTGCGGCTGGGCTCGGGTCTAGGCGACGGCGCTCTGCTCGGTGGGACACGGCTCATCTGGATATTTCGCGTTCGTTTTCGCGCATAGTCATTACAGACCGTACATTTGACAACTGTTCATTCACCACGCACAGCAAGGAGTTGACCATGGGAAGTCTCGTCGAGGGGCGTGTCGCAGTAGTAACCGGAGCCGGTCGAGGGATCGGTCGCGAGCATGCACTGATGCTCGCATCACACGGCGCCAAGGTGGTCGTAAACGACCTTGGCGGTGCAACCGACGGTAGCGGTACCGACGCAAGCCCGGCCGAACAGGTTGTCGAAGAGATCAAAGGCATGGGCGGCGAGGCCGTCGTCAACGGCGCCAATGTCGCTGATTTTGCCGAGGCGAAGGCCATGATCGATCAGGCCGTCGATACGTTCGGTGGCCTCGACATCCTCATCAACAACGCAGGAATCCTGCGCGATCGCATGATCTTTTCGATGAGCGAGTCTGACTGGGACGGCGTCATTGGTGTGCACCTCAAGGGCACCTATGCACCAACCCATCACGCTGCCAATTATTGGCGTGAACGTGCCAAGGCCGGCGAAGACAATGACGCTCGGGTCATCAACACCTCGTCGCCGTCTGGCATCTACGGCAACATCGGCCAGGCAAACTATGGCGCTGCAAAAGCCGGCATCGCGGCGTTCACCGTGATCACCGCCATGGAACTCGCCAAGTACGGCGTGACATGCAATGCGCTGGCTCCGGCCGCGTACACCCGTATGACGGCTGATCTCCCCGGCTTCTCTCAGATGGATGAAGACGCCAAAGAGAAGCTCGGTCCTCGTTGGATCGCCAATGTGGCTACCTGGTTGGCCAGCCCCGAGGCTGCCGGTGTCACCGGTCGCGTCTTCGATGTTGCCGGACAACGCGTCGGCATCGCCGAAGGATGGGTGCTTGGTCCAAGCGGCCAGCAGGGCGAAGACGCCGAGTCAGTCGGCGCTGTCGTAAACCAGATCATGGGCGAGGCTCGCTTGAACAGCAATATGTTCGGTCAGCCCGAAGGTGGCGTTGGCCGCCCAAGCCACGACTGAATCTGTCAGCACTACGTGAGAAGGCCGGGCCCGCTAGCGGGCCCGGCCTTCGACGTTTTCAACGAGCACTACGCCAGCCACTCAACCGCGTAAGTGGGTCAGCGCACGTGGTGAAGTTCAACCTGGACGATGCGGCCACCAACGCGGAGCCGGTCGCCGGGTTCGAGCGGGACCGTCGAGCCCGATTCGAGTTGTGTCCAGCTCTCGGTCTGACCCGCTCGGCTGAGGAACGTGCCGTTCGACGAGTTCAGGTCTTGTACCGCGACCGACCAGTCTTCGAGCACGATGCGTGCGTGGCGCCGAGACAGCGACAGCGTGTCATCGGTCAGCACCATCGGTGTTGCGGTTCCGGCGATTACATCGTCGTGTGATGCTGGCTCTCG
>JBDNHG010000130.1:0-3767 GCA_041688925.1 Acidimicrobiales bacterium
CAGGTCAGATCTCGGGTGATTGCTCGATCATGCAGGCCTTCGGTCTCGAGAAGCCCTCGCGAGAAATTGAGCACATGGCTGCGCCAATCTGTCTTGTCTGCCAGGTATTCGATCATCGCTTCGGTGAAGTCGGAGTAGCGGAAATAGAAGTGTTCGGTCTGTCGCAGTTCGGGGGTTGCACCCGACAGTTTCGACCGTGGGTTGATCAATTCGGTCGGATCGAGCGTGCGAGTGCAGTTGTCGCACTGGTCGCCACGTGCGTCTTCATAGCCACAATGCGGGCATGTTCCCTCGACGAAACGATCGGGCAGGAACCGTTCACGCTCGGGGTCATAGAGCTGTTCGCTTACGCGTCGGTCGATGTAGCCGCGCTCGAGTTGCGCCAGAAACATGGCCTGGGTTGCCGCAGCATGATTGGCGGTGCCAGTGGTCGTGAACAAGTCCCACGACATACCGAGCTGTTCCCACTGCGAGACGAATTCATCGTGGTAGCGAGTCGCTATATCGATTGGCTCGACGCCTTCGTCTTCGGCTCGAACAGTAATCGGTGTTCCGTGCACGTCAGAGCCACTGACCATCAACACCTCGTTGCCGACAATGCGTTGCTGGCGGGCAAAGATGTCGGCAGGAAGATAGGCGCCGGCCAGATGGCCGAGATGCCGAGATCCGGATGCGTACGGCCAGGCGACGGCGACGAGAACTGGGGTGCTCATAGCCGCCAAGGGTATCGGTCGTGCCTCGCTGGACTCTTCTCATTCTGAGCCATGAACGAGATGCACCGGTTGACCGCTGCATAGCGGCCTACGGTGTGGCGGTGTTTCCGCTGAAAGACGACAACCCGACCTCTCGCACGGCCTGGGTCACGATTGTTCTGATCGTGTTGAACATCGCGGTATTCGTCGGGCCTCAGCAGATGGCTGATCCCCAGAACACCGAACGCGACATAACGCTCGAGTTCGCGGCCATCCCGTGCGAGGTCGTCACCGGTGATGGCCTGACCGCGCTCGAGATCGACGAGTTGTACCGCAACGGCAACGGCATGGCATGTGATTTCGATACCACCGGAGCACCCCGTTTCCCGCACAAACCTGAGCGGCTCGCCGTTGTGTTCTCGATGTTCATGCACGGCGGCTGGTTGCATTTGCTGGGCAACGTCTGGTTTCTCTGGCTGTTCGGAAACAATGTCGAAGACCGTCTCGGGCGAGGCCGCTATCTGCTCTTCTACATCGCCGGTGGGATCGTCGCCACCGTGGCGCACATCGCCGCACAGCCCGACAGCATTGTGCCGGTCGTCGGCGCATCGGGTGCAGTCGCTGCCACGATGGGCGCGTACGCGGTCTGGTTTCCAAATGCCCCGATACGCACGTTCATCGTTGTCGTGCTGTGGCGCATCAAGGCCAAGTGGTGGCTCGCCTTTTGGCTCGTCAGCCAGTTCTTCATCGGGGCCGAAAGTCAGGTCGCGTGGATGTCACATGTTGGCGGCTTCGCGTTCGGGGCACTTGTTGCGCTGTTCGTGCGCCGCTCCCCCGCCGCCCACAAACGAGCTTTCGTGCCGCCATACCGACTCGACGGCCGCACCTGGGATTCCACCGGAGACGCCGGTGACGGCCCCTATGCCACCCCCAAACGCATCTTCTCGGCCTCGCCGAAAAATGATCTGTGACCCTGTGCGTCGACTATGTCAACGTACAGGGTCACAGATGGCAGGGCTTGGGGTGTTTGTGGCGCGAGGCCGGGGTTTAGCTGACCGTCCAGGTTGGACGGGATGCAAACAGGCCCTCGATCGTGCCGGGGCCTTTGGCTGCGGTGACCTCGTCGAGCTGTCGGCTCACCTCGCTTGCGTACTCGGGCCGTTGAACGGCTCGAAATACACCAACAGGCGTTGGCATCGTCGGCGCAGTGGCCAAGCGGCTGATGGCAAATGCCATTGCCGGGTCATCAGACGCTTCGTCGTGCACCAGCAGGTTCGCTTCGCCGACATCTGCAACGTCGACGATCTCGATTCGACCATTGGAATTCATGGCGAGGCCACGTTCCTGATCGACGCCGAACTTGATCGGCTGACCGTGTTGCAGATCGATGAGCATCGCATCGCGCTTGTCGCGTTTGGTGATTTCGGCGAACGCTCCGTCGTTGAACACATTGCAGTTCTGATAGATCTCGACCAACGATGTGCCCTTGTGGGCATGGGCCCGCTTGAACATGGCCTGCATGTGTTTGCGGTCCATGTCGTGCGTGCGAGCAACGAACGAGGCTTCGGCCCCCAGCGCAAGGCTGATTGGGTTGAATGGCTCGTCGATGCTTCCGAACGGGCTCGATTTGGTGACCTTGCCCGGCTCGCTCGTGGGCGAGTACTGGCCCTTGGTGAGGCCATAGATCTGGTTGTTGAACAACAAGATGTTGATGTTCACATTGCGACGCAATGCGTGGATCAGGTGGTTGCCACCAATTGACAACATGTCGCCGTCGCCACCAATGACCCAGACGTCGAGGTCGGGGCGGGCGACCGCCAGACCGGTAGACACCGCTGGTGCACGACCATGAATGCTGTGCATGCCGTAGGTGTCCATGTAATACGGGAACCGAGCGGCGCAGCCGATGCCAGAAATGAACACCGTGTTCTCGCGGCGCACACCCAGTTCGGGCATCATCATCTGAACAGCGGTCAGAATGCCGTAGTCACCGCAACCTGGACACCAGCGAGGTTCTTGGTCGCTGGTCCAGTCAGCCTTGGTTGTATGTGGTACTTCGGTTTCGGGTACTTGCGTGTCGGTCATTGGAGTGCTCCCACGATGACGTCGTAAATTTCGCCGGCAGTAAACGGTTCGCCCTTGACCTTGGAGACCGTCTGAGCGTCGACCAGGTATTCGGCCCGAACCAGCTTCGACAGCTGACCCAGGTTCATCTCGGGCACGATGACCTTGGGATAGCGCCGCAGCACGTCGCCAAGATCTTTGGGGAAAGGATTGAGGTGCGTCAGGTGCGCATGGGCAACCTTATAACCGGCTGCGGTGGCACGCCGTTGAGCGCTGGTGATGGCGCCCCACGTCGAACCCCAACCAAGCATGAGTACATCGGCATCTTCGGGGCCGACAACCATCGTTAGTGGAATGTCATCGGCGATGACCGCGACCTTGTCAGCCCGGATCTGCACCATGTGTGCATGGTTCTCGGGGTCGTAGGAAATATTGCCGGTGCCATCTTGTTTCTCGATACCGCCAACGCGGTGTTCAAGACCTGGCGTGCCGGGAATCGCCCATGGCCGCGCCAGCGTTTCAGGATCACGAAGATATGGCCAGAAGACGTCTTCGCCTTCTTCGTTCTTGGCGTTGGGCGCCGTTGCAAACTCGACATCGATGGCTGGCAGCGATGCCACATCGGGTAGTCGCCAAGGCTCGGTGCCATTTGCCAGATAGCCATCGGAAAGCAGCATGACCGGCGTGCGGTACTTGAGCGCAATACGGCATGCCTCGATGGCGGCGTCGAAACATTGTGCCGGGCTGTACGACGCAACGATCGGCAGTGGCGACTCACCGTGACGGCCATACACGGCCATCATCAGGTCGGCCGCTTCGGTCTTGGTGGGCAGACCAGTCGAAGGACCACCACGTTGGATGTTGATGACGACCAGCGGAAGTTCGAGGCTCAGCGCCAGGCCAATGGCCTCGCCCTTGAGCGCTACGCCTGGACCACTGGTGGTCGTAACGCCGATATGGCCGCCGAATGATGCGCCGACGGCAGATGCCACCGCCGCGATCTCGTCTTCG